>CALCPT010000445.1 GCA_937897265.1 uncultured Alcaligenaceae bacterium | reverse complement strand
CGGGCACCAACGCGACCAGGCCCGGCAACTACTCATATAACCCCGACAAAGATTCGTACTACCGCAGTAACGTCGGTGGCACCTTGGGCTACACCTGGAAAGCGGGCCAAACACTTACCTTTCAAAGTTATCAATCGAGCGTGAACGGCGCCTACGATGCCGGCACCCCCTATTTCAACGATCGCGGTATTCAAACGATCAGCACCAACCTGCTGACCAGTAAAAACCGGATATCTGATTTTTGGACTAGTACCTTACGCGCCGGCTTCACTAATCAGCGCTATCAGACAGTGAACGCGGGCTCTGACCTCGTGCCCACCAACCCGCTTGATGGTAAGCAGCACTTTGCAACGCGCCAAGGGCAATATTTGTGGCAAAACGATCTGAAGTTTTCACCGACTCAAATTGTCTCTCTCGGCTATGAACGGTTAGACCAAAGCGTTGATGGCACCCTGTCTAATGGCGACTATCCACAAGCTTCGTATGTGAACTATCAACAAACCACACGCTACACCAACTCGCTTTTCGGGATCTATCGGGGCTCATGGGGACCGCAGTCGGTGCAAGCGAGTGTGCGCAACGACAACAACTCACAGTACGGTAATTTTGTGACAGGTAGCCTGGTGTACGGCCTGTCACTGACACCGCAGTGGCGCGCCACGGTCGGCGCAAACACGGGCTTTCGTGCGCCCAATTTTAATGAGCTCTATTGGCCGGTCACGCCGTTTTATGCCGGCAACCCCTTGTTGCAACCAGAGAAGTCACGCAATGTCGAGCTAGGGCTGAAGTACTCGACTGAACAAACCCAATTAAGTTTGGTGGCTTATCGCAACGAAATCACTAACTTAATCTTGAACCAGCCGGTGATACCTGGCGATATTTATTCGCCCTATGCGCCAGTCAACGTCGGACAGGCGTTAATTCAGGGGGTCAGTCTGTTCGGCTCGCATCGCTTCAACAGCGTTACACAAGTGCGGGGCAGCCTGAACTGGCTTGACCCACGCAACGCCGAAACTGGTGCCTTATTACCTCAACGGGCTCAGCAGGTGGCGAAGCTCGCGCTGGACCAAGCCGTCGGCCGCGCTCGCTTAACGGCCGAATGGTATGTCAGCAGCGAACGCAAGGATACGATGTCGGGCGGCAGCCTGGGAGGCTATAGTTTGCTTAACCTGCAAGGTAGCTATCCACTCCCTGAGGGGGCTGAAATTCAAGTGCGCTGGAACAACGTCTTTGGCAAGCAGTACACCCTGATACAAGGCTATAACAACTTGGGCTCGAATGTATTTGTCAACTTGGCGTGGCGGATGTAGCATCAGCCATCGAGTTATTGTTGAGCGAACTGTGTGATGCGCGCTTTTTTTTGTCGGGCTGGTTTTCTAGCGTGCTGCCTCTTAGCGTTCGCGGCGTGTGCAGCTGAAATCGAGGTCATCGACGATAGCGGTCGAGCGGTGCTACTGAAAGGGCCCGCCCGCAGGGTGATCTCGCTTTCGCCTCACACCACTGAGTTAATTTTTGCTGCGGGCGGCGGCGACAAGCTACTAGCAACGACAGAAGGAAGTAATTTTCCGCCACAGGCTCTCAACCTGCCGAAGCTTGGCGACCAACGCGCCCCAGACACAGCTCGTATTGCCGCATACAAGCCAGATTTAATGTTTGGCTGGCGGACCACTGAGCGTGACTCGCTCAAAGCGCTGAACATTCCAATCTTTATCAGCACGCCTACCTCACTCATTGAAATCGCGGACAGCATTGAAACCTTTGGTCTATTGCTCGGAACCAGCCCAGTCGCTCAGGCGCGTGCACAGGCCCTACGCCAGAAGCTAGAGGGCTTAGCACGTGCGGCCGCCGGTAAGCGCATCGTGCGGGTGCTGCTGCAGGCTGGCACCGAGCCTGAAGGCGCGTTGACGCGCGAGCATCTCTT
The DNA here is from genome assembly GCA_937897265.1 of uncultured Alcaligenaceae bacterium. GTDB lineage: Bacteria > Pseudomonadota > Gammaproteobacteria > Burkholderiales > Burkholderiaceae_B > Zwartia. Next base: position 12,464 of record CALCPT010000445.1, on the reverse strand, counting down.
ATCGGACGTCATCACGCTGTGTGGTGGCAGCAACATCATCACTGAGGACGGGACGGGTGCACCGAAGCTCAGTCTTGCACAGCTAGCCGCCCGTGCACCTGAGTTAGTGCTGATCGCGCGCACCGGTGCAGGGTCTGCTCCGGTCGTGGATAACGCCGGTGTCAATCACTGGCAGACAGCAGGCCTACCAGCCGCACGGCTAGGTCGCGTGTTTATGGTGGATGCGGATGCCGTATTTCGGTCTGGCCCTCGCTTAATTGAGGCGGCTGAGCCCATTTGTGAGCTGATCGAGCAAAGTCGCAGATAACCCAGCACCCGTGCAGCGCCACCCCCCACCCAGTCACGTTAAACTGTACCGATCGCGACGGGTTTGCCGCCGGTCACCGCGCATTGACTTAATGAAAAAATATGAAAACAGACTCGTCTGATCCCTTGGTAATTGCCGGTAAGGCCTACAGTTCGCGCCTGCTTGTCGGCACCGGAAAATACAAAGATTTTGCACAGACACGCGAAGCGATTGACGCCAGCGGTGCACAAATCATTACCGTTGCGATTCGTCGCACCAACATCGGACAAACGGCTGGTGAGCCTAACTTGCTTGAGTATTTGCCTCCCGGCAAATTCACCTTGTTGCCCAACACCGCTGGCTGTTACTCAGCCGACGAGGCTGTACGCACACTCAGACTGGCGCGCGAACTCCTAGATGGCCACACCTTAGTCAAACTAGAGGTACTTGGCGACCCGCACACTTTGTTTCCGAATATGCCTGAAACACTCGCCGCGGCCAAGACTTTGGTGGCCGACGGGTTTCACGTGATGGTCTATTGCACCGACGACCCAATCCAATGCCGAATGCTAGAAGACATCGGTTGTGTCGCAGTCATGCCGTTAGCCTCGTTGATCGGCTCAGGAATGGGGATACTAAACCCCTGGAACCTGCGCCTGATTATTGATCAGTCGAAAGTTCCTGTTTTGGTCGATGCAGGCGTCGGCACGGCCTCAGATGCCGCCATTGCGATGGAGCTCGGCTGCGATGGGGTACTGATGAACACCGCGATTGCTGGTGCGCAACACCCCGTACTCATGGCGAGTGCCATGAAAAAAGCGGTTGAGGCAGGTCGTGAGGCATTTCTGGCTGGACGCGTACCTCGCAAAACCTACCAGGCGGCGCCTAGCTCACCCACCACGGGTCTCATCGCGCCCCTTTCGAACACCAAGACATGAGCGACGAAACGGTTGCACGCGTTATTCCCAACACCCTGACCATCGCCGGCATGGATCCCTCAGGTGGAGCAGGGATTTTGGCTGACATCAAGGCGATGAGTGCTTTAGGCGCCTATGGCTGCGCTGTGGTGGCGGCCTTGACTGCGCAAAATACTCAGGCAGTCACTGATATCTCACCCCTCAACCCGCAATTTGTACGTGCACAAATTGATACGTTGTTTGCCGATGTTGAGATTCACGCCGTCAAGCTAGGGATGCTGGGGCAAACCGGCATCATCGAAGTGGTTGCAGATCGCCTCGGGCACTTCTTGCCAGCCCATCTCGTTCTAGATCCCGTGATGGTCTCAAAGAGTGGTGATTTACTGCTTGAGCAGAAGGCAATAGGTGCCCTACGTGAGCAATTACTTCCGTTGGCAACCTTAATTACTCCCAATCTGCCTGAAGCCGGAGTTTTACTTGAAATGCGCCCAGTCGAGACCGTCCGCGAGATGCGACGGGTAGCTGAACGCTTGCGTAACCTGATGACCCATGGCGGACATCGCTGGGTACTGGTGAAAGGCGGACATCTGCCGGGCAACGACACGATTGACGTTCTGCACGATGGCGACAAAATGATCGAGTTACCAGGTCACCGGATCCCGACGCGTAACACGCACGGAACTGGTTGCACGCTTTCGGCCGCCATTACTGCACTTTTACCTCAGCTCCAAGACGTACCAGAGGTCACTAGGCGCGCTAAAGATTATCTCGTCCGCGCCATCGCTCACGCGGATGCGCTCAAGGTTGGTCACGGTCACGGGCCCGTGCACCACTTCCACGCGCTATGGTCAGGAAAACCCTTACAATAAGGGTTTTCCGCAATAAGTGCACTCGCACACTAGATTATGAATGCAATGACTTTGCCTGAGTTTGAGCGTGCCCGTTTCAATATGGTTGAACAACAAATTCGACCCGTAGGCGTGTTTGACGCTAACGTCATCGACGCCCTCTTCGCGGTTCACCGCGAACTCTTTGTGCCACCCGCGTTTCGTAATCTAGCGTTCGCAGACATTGAGATCCCTTTGCAACTCGGCACTGTCGATACACGTCAGTCGATGCTCAGCCCCAAACTTGAGGCGCGTCTCACCCAGTTCTTACAACTCAAGCACGATGACTGCGTACTTGAAATCGGTACCGGCTCAGGTCACCAGGCAGCCTTGCTTGCTTACTTAGCGCGTACCGTGACGTCAATCGAAATTGATCCGCGCTTGGCAAGCTTTGCACAGCAAAATTTGCAAAAGGCTCAGGTCAAAAATGTCTCGGTTGAAACCGGCGACGGCAACAATGGTTGGGGCACTGCCGAATACGATGCAATTTTAGTCAGCGGCGGGGTCGATAAAGTGTCGAACGCACTGAAATATCAATTGAAAATTGGTGGGCGCATGGTCGTGATCGTAGGCCAGTCACCATCGATGACGGCCTTTTGTATCACGCGCACCACCGCCGCAAGCTTTGAAACGACCTCGCTGTTTGAGACCGTCATCAAGCCACTAACCGGCGCCTGCGGTTCGCGCTTCAAGTTTTGACCTCCTCCCCGCCCTAAAGAACGGGGAGGATTTCCGCGCATTTAGTTAAAAAATTAACCTACACCAACCTCTGCTTAACACCGGCTTGGAAAGTGCAAAATGGGCGTCACGTATGAGACGCCTGTTCAGCAGAGTCTGCCCTTAGCGTGCTCGAATTTTTTCAACGAGGTTAGTGGTTGAGCGTGCAAACTCAAACGGTATTGCTATCGCTTTGCCGCCCCAAGACTCGACGAGTTTGGTTTCAGGTAGCACTTGCATGTTGTAATCCCCTCCCTTGACGATGATATCGGGCCGAAGTTGCCCAATGATTTCAAGGGGTGTGTCTTCATCGAAGACAACGACTGCGCTCACGCATTCGAGAGCCGCTAACAACGCAGCGCGATCGGCCGCAGCATTGAGAGGACGATCTGGCCCTTTGCCCAAACGCTTTGCAGAAGCGTCGGAGTTCACCCCCACGACCAGCGTTGCGCCAAGTTGTGCAGCCTCATCAAGATACGTGACGTGGCCTCGGTGCAGAATATCAAACACACCATTGGTAAATACCAAAGGCTTGGGCCACTGCCCGCTCGCGCTCCTTTCTACAGCCTGCTGTACTGAAAGGAGCTTGGTCTCGAAACGCGCGCTCAAGCGACTGAACCCACAGCCCCCGTGGCTGAGCGAATCAATTCTTTGCGATAACGGTTCAGGTCTTGCACAGTCTTAAATGAACTATCCATTAAGAGAGACATATTATGCAAAATACGGGTGCTGACCTTGTGTTCCCAATCTTTATCAAACACAATTTGATTGTCTAGCCAACGCTCAAGCCAGCCCGGCTCTGGCAGTTTTGACTGAACGGTATCGTTAGGAAACATGTCTTTATTGACATGAAGATTGGTTGGGTGCAGCGCTTGAGGCGTGCGATGCGCCGATGCCATCAGCACTCCGATTTTGGCAAACGCCATGCGCGCCTGTGCGCCGATTTCTTGCCCACGCTGAGTCAGCGCTCGCTTCATGTAGCGCAAATAAGCACCCGCGTGACGGGCTTCGTCTTGCGCAATCACTTTATAAATTTCTTTGATCACAGGCTCAGTGTGCCAGTCAGAAGCACGACGGTACCAGTGATTGAGACGTACCTCACCACAGAAATGCAGCATGAGCGTTTCGAGCGGAGGGGCTGGGTCAAACTCAAAGCGCACGCGATGCAGCTCGTCTTCAGTTGGAACTAAGTCGGGGGCAAAGCGCCGCAAATACTCAATTAATACCAACGAATGCTTTTGCTCTTCAAAAAACCAAACCGACATGAACGCCGAAAAGTCACTGTCATCGCGGTTGTCACGCAAAAACATTTCAGTCGCAGGCAGCGCAGCCCATTCGGTGATGGCATTCATCTTGATCGTCTGAGCTTGCTCGTCAGTCAGTTTGCTGCGATCAAAGTCTTGCCAGGGAATATCGGTGGCCATATTCCAGCGCACGGATTCCATTGACTTAAAAAGTTCTGTGTAGAGCATATTCACTGCCTTTAATGTTTAAATTTCAATCAACGCATTAGCGTCCAGAGTGCAACTGCCAAACTCAGGGCAGCCACGCCCGTCAATACCACCAACACACGATTGCTTTGCTCACGCGAGCGCCGCATCTGCTGCAGCTCGTGCAAGACCTGACTCGACACATCTGTGCGACTGAGTTGCGTATGCACCAATCGCGGTAATTCAGGTAACCACTGCGCCCACTGACCGGCCTCTTGCAGCAGTTTTTTACGCGTGCCCTTCAAGCCAACCCGTTCAAGCATCCAACGCTCAAGATAGGGTTTAGCCGTTTTCCATAAGTCTAACTGCGGATCGAGCTGACGACCTAATCCTTCGACGTTTAAAAGTGTCTTTTGCAACAGGACTAATTGAGGCTGTATTTCGACATTAAACCTCCTCGAGGTCTGAAACAGACGCAATAACACTTGTCCGAGTGAGATTTCAGCCAACGGTCGATCAAAGTAAGGCTCGCAGACAGCACGAACCGCCCCCTCAAGCTCTTCTTCGCGCGTCGTAGCGGGCACCCAGCCCGACTCAATATGCAAGCGCGCTACCCGCCGATAGTCTCGTTGAAAAAAAGCCAAGAAATTTTGAGCTAAGTAATTTTTATCAAACTCGGACAGCGAACCAACAATACCAAAATCGAGCGCGATATACCGACCGAGTGTCTTTGGCTGATCTGAGACATAAATATTGCCCGGGTGCATATCTGCGTGAAAAAAACCATCGTCAAAAACTTGAGTAAAAAATATTTCAACACCGGTGCGTGCCAGCGTCGGAATATCAACACCCGCTTGCTTCAAGCGTTCAACTTGACTGACTGGAATACCGTACATGCGCTCCATGGTAAATACAGTCGATGCGCAATAATCCCACATCACCTCGGGCACCCACAGCAAATCGCCGCGCTTGCTCTCTGGGCCAAAATTACGGCGTAGCTGGCTGCAATTTGAGGCCTCGCGCAGCAGGTCGAGTTCGTCGTGCAAATGTTTATCAAATTCGGCCACGACCTCGCGAGGCTTCAAGCGCCGTCCATCGGGTACCAAGCGCTGCACAAGGCTTGCCAGCACGCGCATCAACGAGAGATCTTTATCAATCACTTCGAGCATGCCCGGGCGCAAGACCTTGACAGCAACGTGACGCCCATCATGAAGCACCGCAAAGTGCACCTGAGCAATTGAAGCTGAAGCAACAGGATCGGTTTCGAATTGTGCGAAAAGTGTCGAAGTCGGTGCGCCAAGCGCCGCTTCAATCATGGCAGCAGCTTTATCTGACGGAAACGGTGCGACTCGATCTTGCAGCAAGGCAAGCTCATCGGCAACATCCATCGGGATCAGATCGCGTCGGGTCGACAGCACTTGGCCAAATTTGACGAAAATAGGGCCTAAAGCCTCAAGCGCAAGGCGCAGACGCATGCCGCGCGGCATGGTCGGACGCGAGCCTAGGCGTACCAACCACAGCAAACGATAGGCCAACGGATGATCAATGCCGGAGAGCACCAGTTCATCGAGTCGATAGCGCAGCGCAATAACGATGATGCGTAATAGTCTGGGCAAAGACATCATACCGAGGCGCCGAAACGCGGCTTTAGGCGCGACAATCGCGCTTGCAGGGCAGCCGTACGCTGATCGATCTGATCTAAGCGAGCCAATGCATGTGCACGTTCTTGCGTGAGGGACGCGAGCGCGGGAGTTGCCGCCAACGTGTTGGTTTCTTCAGAAAAATACTCGGCCAGATTTTCGGCTACACCTCGCGCGAACGACCGCGCGCCAGCGAACGCGCCTTGCACGCCTTGAGTCAGGCGGCGCGCGGGCACGTCTCCTAGCCATTGCGCCACGGCGTCCTCTGGATCTGGACGCAAATCACGCGCCAGATCAGACACAACTTGCGCCAACGCCGCCTGCCCAGTGACATGCACCCACTGTGCAATATCGTTGCGGGCATTGGGCGCGAGCAGTGCTGCCAACGATAGTTTTTCTGCGATCAACTCGAGTACGACATCAGGTACGACCGCGGAGTCTGCGGCTTCGAGGGTACCACCGTGCCCGATGGTGAACGTCACCTGAAAACCACCAAGACAGATGCGCAGCGTTTGCCCCGCGTGAGCCGCCAAACGTTGCGCTGCCCAGGGTTGCTGCTGAGTCAACAGATTAAAGGCATGCGCCCAGAACCTGACGGGGTGTAAGGCGAACCGCGTCGGCAGAGAAGGCAGGGCGATGGTCACGTAGGTGCAGGCACGAGAGGAAAGGTTGAAGGCGTAGTTTAACGGGTGAACTGACCGCCAGTGAAATGGGCATAAAAACGCCCGCTAAGCGGGCGTCTTTATGTGCAACGTTACAGCACAGACTTAGCTAGCGTGGGTCACTGGGATTTGTTGAATACCGGCCAACAACCAACCACCCTGCTCGGGTTTAAAGAGATTCCAGACCTCTTCGAAACGGAACGCCTCTGCACCGACTTGCTCACGCAACATGCCCGAGAAGCGCACACTGGCCAAATGACCATCGGTGACCTTTTCAATACCTAGCATTTCGGCGTTGAGCAAGACAACTTCGGTGTGGTTTTCGCCAAGCCGCCCTGCCAATTGCGCCTGCAACTCTTTGAGTAAATCGTCAGTCAAGAAGTTACGCATTTGGGTCAGATCACCGCTATCCCAAACCTTCTGGATTGCGACAAACTGCGCTTTGGCCTCTTGCAAGAAGCGATTGGTGTCAAAGTCAACTGGGATAAACCAATTTTGATCGGGTGCTGGTGCATCTGAACCAAACCCTGCCGCCGACATTGAACCCGTGGCTGACGCAGGCATTGCAACAGGCGCCGCGCTTGGTGCAGCACTTTCGCGATAAGTTTCGTTGACAGGTGGCTGCCCTGCGTAGCCGTTACCTGCACCTTGTGGTGCGGGTTGCGCAGCGGAGCTACCGCGAATCATACGCAGTACGAACATCACACCAAAAATCACCACGGCGGCCAACAACGCTACCATCAAGAAGTCGGCCATCGCGCCACCGAGACCGAAGTGCGACAGCATGGCTGCAATACCTAGGCCAGCTGCGATACCGGCCAAGGGACCAAGCCAACGCGAAGCGCCACTAGGTTTTGCCGCAGCAGCGGCAGGTGCAGCAGCAGCCGCTGGCGCCGTTGCGCTCTTTTGGGTTGTTGAACCAGTCGCCGCAGCTGGAGCTGCAGGCTTTTGGCTGCTGACGTTGCTAGATTGCTTGCCAGAGCTGGTGCCGCTACCGGCACGCGCCGCCTGGGCTTCAAAAGTCACCGCAGACAACGATACGCCGCCTAAGGTAATAAGTGCTGCCGCGAACAGACGAGTAACAAATCGGGACATCTTGAGCTCCTCGGCGCTTAAGCGCCAAAACATTCAAATAGAGATTAAAGGCCAGAGGCTTTCAAATCTTACTAGAACCTGAATCTTACTGAAAGCTGAACAGGTTGTAAAGCATGGACGATAAAAATGTGAGGAAGTTCCGCGGTGGGCAACATTTCAACGTTTAGCGGGGCTAATCATGACTTAGCCACCGGTGAGTCGTCTGGCACGTTAGCCTAACTTGACGCCCTCATGTAAGGCAGTTAAGCCAGCCGACAGGTTAAAAAACTGCACCCGCGACAGCCCAGCCTCGCTTAGCATGCCTTTCAGCGTTTCTTGACCAGGATGCATGCGAATCGATTCAGCTAAATAACGGTAGCTGTCGGCGTCACCTGCCACCTTTTGACCAAGCCAGGGCAAGACCTTGAAGGAATACCAGTCATAAGCGGGAGCCAGAGGCGCTGCAATCTTTGAAAATTCGAGCACCAACAACTTACCCCCCGGTTTGAGCACCCGAGTCATCTCAGCCAAAGCTCGATCTTTATGCGTCATGTTGCGCAAACCAAAAGCCACCGTCACACGGTCAAAATAATTTGACGCAAAGGGCAGATGCTCGCCATCGCAAACCGCGCAAGGCAACACCACACCATCGTCAAGCAACCGATCGCGCCCGACGCGCAGCATCGAGTCGTTGATATCTGTCAGCCAGACCTCACCGGTAGGGCCAGCCTGCTTAGCAAAGGTGCGGGCCAAATCGCCAGTTCCGCCTGCGATATCCAATACCTTCATACCGGGACGTACAGCGGCGCGCCCGACGGTAAAGGCCTTCCAGACCCGATGTAATCCGGCAGACATCAAGTCGTTCATGACATCGTAGCGTGAGGCCACAGAGTGAAACACCTGCGCGACCTTGGCCGCCTTCTCTGACTCAGCGACCGTCTGATAACCAAAATGTGTGTTCTCTTCAGCCATACGTCTTACCTCGTTTGTTGCCTGATATCCCCGCCCTAACGGTCGAGGCATCGCTTAGCGCCGCGCATCGCACGCGCCGCCGCTTGGTTAAAAACACTGTCATATACATGACACATTGCCGCCATACTATAGACATGTCGCACGCGTAGGCGTGCAATTCAAACTGGTACCTAAACCATGTCAAGCACCATTTTAGTCGTTGAAGACGAACCGGCCATCCAAGAGCTCATCGCCGTCAATCTGTCGTTTGCAGGTCACAAGGTCTTACGCGCCTTCGATGTTGCGCAAGCCGAGACGCTCATTCGAGCCGAACTGCCCGATTTGATCCTGCTCGACTGGATGCTGCCAGGCGCTTCAGGCCTCACCTTAGCGCGCAAGCTACGTAGCGATGAGCGCACCCGCTTGGTTCCCGTCATTATGCTGACTGCAAAAGGTGCCGAACAAGATAAGGTCGACGGACTTGAGGCAGGCGCTGACGATTACATCACGAAGCCCTTTTCGCCCAAAGAGCTGATGGCTCGCATCAAGGCCGTGCTGCGCAGACGTGCACCGCAACTGACAGACGATTTAATCGAGGTCGAAGGACTCAAACTAGACCCCACCTCGCACCGACTGACAGGTAATGGGCAACCACTAGCCATTGGACCGACTGAATTTCGTCTGCTGCACTTTTTTATGACGCATCCCGAGCGAGTCTTTTCGCGTGGGCAGCTGCTCGATCAGGTGTGGGGCGATCACGTATTTGTAGAAGAGCGTACGGTCGACGTGCACATTCGCCGTCTGCGCAAGGCGCTTGAACCCTCAAAACACGACCTTCATATCGAAACGGTACGCGGCAGCGGCTACCGTTTTACTCCACAGATCCCAAAATCTTAAGCTTGATGCGACAATCGAGCGCATGAGCTGGAAACGCACTCTTTTTTTTATTGGCTTTTGGTCAGCGATCGCGCTAGTGATTGAGTATCGCTGGCAAAGCTCGCTTGGCTGGGTGGCGCTAGCGCTCACCACGGGCCTGCTTCTAGTCATACGACGCCGCCAGGCCGAGCGCGTAGCACGCTGGATTCTATCGCCAGACAGCGAACCGCCCGCTGACGTCGGCCCTTGGGATGACGTTGTGGCGGCACTGTACCGCCGCATCCGCGATCAAGTCGCCACGATCCAAGAACTTGAAGAAACCAGCACCAGCGCCATGGCTGCCGGGCAAGCATTGCCTGTGGGGGTAGTCACCTTAACCACCGACCTACAAATCAGATGGTTTAATCTCGCCGCAGAAAAGCAATTACACCTGCAACCCGAACAAGATCTCGGGCAAAACTTACAGAATATCATTCGTGCGCCAGCCTTTGCGGCGTATGTCAAGGCGGGCAACTGGTCTGAACCGCTCACTCTAAAAATCAACCATGCCACCGGTAATTACAATCTTCTTCTGCGCTTGGTGCCTTACGCCCGCGATCGTACGCTGCTCATCACGCGCGATCTGACTCAAATCGAAAAGCTCGAAACCACACGACGTGATTTTGTGGCGAACGTGTCGCACGAGATGCGCACGCCACTGACCGTGCTAGCGGGCTTTGTTGAAACCTTGCGTGACGCCCCAGAGGGTGCGTTAAGCGCACAGCAACGCGACCACTATTTTGGGCTGATGTCTGAGCAGGCACAACGCATGCAGTCACTCGTGACTGACCTGCTCACACTCTCAGACCTCGAGACCTCCCCAAGCGCAGAATTCGCAACGGTGCGCGTCTCGCAACTGATTGACACCGCTCGAACACAAATTGAAGCACTCTCGAGTGGGCGCCATCAATGGGACTGGCAAATAGAATCGGGCGTGGACCTTGCCGGCAATGCCTCAGAGCTCGCCTCGGCGTTCTCGAACCTGCTGACGAACGCCATTCGCTATACGCCCGATGCCGGCACGATTAGCGTCAAGTGGCAGGTTCAAACCGATGGCCGTGCTCGCTTTAGTGTGACCGACACGGGGATTGGCATTGCCTCTGAACACCTACCGCGTTTAAGCGAGCGCTTCTACCGAGTCGACCGTGGCCGCTCGCGCGCATTAGGTGGCACAGGACTAGGGCTTGCGATCACCAAACATGTCGCTATGCGCCATGATGCAATCCTAGACGTGCAGAGCAAACTCGGGCAAGGAAGCTGTTTTAGCTTAGTGTTTGACGCTGAGCGCGTGCGGCGCGACCTTTAACCGCTGAGTCTGCCGTCTTAAGCTAAAAAAAAAACGCTTAAACTGCGACTGTTAACGCACACATGGCGTTTATCTACCGCAGCTTGATGCAACGCATGATCGTACCAACCTTCTCTTTGCGCCACCTAGGCGACCGCTGCCTGAGCCTCGATTTTGGCGATACGATTCTCGCCGAGACTGGTTTGATTTGCCTTGCCGCCGCTGAAAAAATTCGAGTGGCACAGCTGTCTGGCGTGACGGATGTGATTCCATCCTACACAAGCGTGGCCGTGCATTACCAGGCAGAGCCGCAGACGGGCTTGCCTAATTTTCGAACGCTTTCAGACGCCCTGACCGCTTTGATTCAGGCTGGAGTGTCGCCCGCAGAGCGCGCGTTGCGCACCATCGATATTCCAGTCTGCTACGGCGGTGAGCACGGCCCTGACTTAGCTGAAGTGGCGAAGATCACAGGCCTCTCCGAACAAGAAGTCATACAAATGCATTGCGCGCCAGGCAGTATGGTGTTCATGCTCGGTTTTGCTCCGGGCCATCCTTATATTGGCATCCACGATCCGTTGTTTGCACTGCCACGTCGAGACGTCCCCCGCACAGTCGTACCGGCGGGGTCTGTCGCGATTGCCAATCGCCAGTCAACGATCTATCCCACCCGGTTGCCCGGGGGCTGGCACATTTTGGGCGCCACGCCGCTTAAGTTATTCGATTTAGCCCGCCCTCAGCCAACCTTACTGTTACCCGGCGATCACATTCGTTTTGTGCCGATCTCGTCAGCAGAGTTCGACCGACTCGCCGCGCAACAAAGTCAGGTGACCGCATGAGCGTAGTCGTTCTAAAGCCGGGCATGCTCAGCACATTTCAAGACCTGGGTCGTGTCGGTCAACAACATTTGGGGGTGTCGGTAGCGGGTGCCATGGATCAGCGAGCCCATCAGTTGGCCAACCTGCTTGTCGGCAACGACCCTGCTCTCGCGACATTAGAGATCACGTTAACCGGCCCATCGCTTCGTTTTACCAAGCCGTGCTGTCTCGCAGTATGCGGAGCAGACTTGAGTGCAACATTAAATGGGCAGCCGCTTGCTCTCAATCGCCCCCTCATCGTGCGCGCGAAAGATGAGCTCAGCTTTGGCGCGCGCCAACACGGCACACGTGCCTACCTTGCAGTGCACGGCGGCTTTGCACTGACGCCGGTACTGGGTAGCACCAGCACCTATCTGCGTAGCGCAATGGGAGGATGGCAGGGCCGCGCGTTACAACGCGACGACGAAATCCCGCTATTACAGCCACTAAAGAACAAGGGGCTTGAAGAGCTAGCCATGGACTTATGGGCGCTCAAAATCTACCTGCCGGGTGCCATTGCAGAGTCGCGACAGTCGCATGTTCGCCTCATTAAAGGGCAACAGTGGGAGGAGTTCACGCCCGAAAGCTGCGCCGCCTTACTCACCGAACCTTACCGCATCAGCCCTGACTCTGAACGCATGGGTTATCGCCTTCAAGGCGCGCCGCTATTGATGACAGCACCTCGGCAAATGATTTCTGAAGGCACGACCTTCGGCACCATCCAAGTGCCAGCGGGTGGGCAACCGATTATTTTGATGGCCGACCGCCAAACCACGGGGGGCTATCCCAAAATGGCATACGTTGCGAGCGTCGATTTACCCCGACTGGCCCAAATGGGCCCTGGCG
>CALCPT010000444.1 GCA_937897265.1 uncultured Alcaligenaceae bacterium | reverse complement strand
CGTTGAGTCGTAAGACCTCTGCAGAAATCTGCTTAATGTCAGAGCGAGAAACGATGCCGTGCAAGAGCTCACCGATTTGCTCCAACGCGACTTGTATTGCCTCTAAATCAGTCTGATGCGTGCGATCACTCATCGCGTATCTCCTAGTTCTGGACACCAGCCCGTTTGGCAATCGCACGCCAGCGCTCTAGATCTTTGACTAATAACTGCTGAAAAGACTCTGGTGTTCCAATAGCTGGAGAAGCGCCCACTGTCTTTAAAAAGTCGGCAAACGCTGCGTCTGAGACGATCTTGTTTACCTCAGCATTCATTTTTTGTAAGATCGGTGCTGGGATACCAGACGGTGCAAACAGACCCCACCATACATCCACCTCATATTGCGTCCCTGTCGCTTCTATGACAGTGGGAATATTCGGATAGTCTGACTCGCGCTTTGCGCCAGTGAAAGCAAGCTTGGGCAAGCTATCGGCAGCGTTGCCCTTAATCGATGCAATCGTCGTGATAATCATATCGAGCCGTCCCGCCACCAAGTCTAGCTGAGCCGGTGAGATTCCTTTATACGGTACTGCAGTCATTTTGATATCAAAGATATCGTTAAAGAGCTCAGTCGCCATCTGCGTACTGTCACCCAAACCAGCGCTACCAAAGTTCATTTTGCGAGGATTCGCCTTGGCGTAAGCGATCAACTCTTTGATGTCTTTGACCGGAAACTCTTTACTGGTAAGAACGACAAAGGGCGAGCGTGCGACTTGCGCTACCCCCGTGAACGCTTTGGGCGGATCATAGGGCGTTTGTTGAACAGCCGCCGAGGTCGCGAGCGAGCTCGAAATGAATAAGAAGGTGTATCCGTCGGGCTTCGAGGTCGCAACAGCTTGCGAACCAATCGTGCCCGCTCCCCCGCCTTTATTTTCAACTACGACAGTCTGACCAAAGGCTTTGCTCAACCCATCCGCTAAGCGTCTGGCGATGACATCATTACTACCCCCGGGGGGAAACGGGACCACCATGTGGATCGGTGATGCGGGCCAACCTGGGTTCGCAACAACGTTGACAGGTAGGCTGAGTAACCCGACGATCGCAACGCAGCATTGCGACAACAAATGACGAATCATGACTGGAATCCCCTTGGTTTGAGAACAGTTACAGAATCTACACGATCCTAACTTAACACAACACCTAAAGATCATTTTTGCCTGTACTTTTTACCGTCTTAGCGCAACCAATGGGACAGCCTAACCCACGCTGGTGACACAGTGCAAGAACTGGCTTAAGGCCTTTAATCAGGCAAGCCCTGACGATCAGAAAACCATACTTGTTTCGAAAAAGCGACCAGCCTGACACAGGCGCAGGGCTATCCAGACCGTCCCGTCAAGTGGCTTGTGCCGTACGGACCAGGCGGCGGCACCGATATCGTGGCGCGGATTGTGACGCAGAACATCTCAACCAACCTCAAGCAGCCGTTTATTGTTGAAAATCGGGGGGGTGGCAATACCATTATCGCGACACAGGCTCTGAGTAAATTGCCGCCAGATGGATACTCGGCGATGCAAACCGCAGACCAACTTGCTGCGAATACCTCGTTGTACAAAGAGTTGCCTTACGTCGCCAATCAAGACTTTGAATTTGTCAGTTCGTTGGTGAAAACGCCGTTGGTGCTGTTGGCGCGCAACGATTTGCCCGTTAGCACGATGAAAGAACTGGTTGCCTATATTCAGCAGAATGAAAAGAAAATGAGTTACGGCAGCTGGGGAACCGGCAGTATGAATCACTTAACCATGGAGGCCTTAGCCGGTCAACTCAAAGCGACCCCGTTACATGTTCCGTACGCTGGTGCGCCGTTAGCGATTAACGCCTTGCTTGGTGGTTTCATTGACCTGCTCTTTACTGACCTTGGGTCTGCCTTGCCACAAGTCCAGGCTGGCAAACTCAAACCTCTTGCGGTGTCAACCATCACCCGCATTACTCAGCTTCCAGACCTGCCAACGATTGCAGAATCAGGTTTCCCTGGGTTCGATTTGTATAGTTACCAAGGCGTCATCCTGCCAAAAGGGACACCTGCTGATCTTGTCGCTAAATTATCAGCCGCGATTAAAGTAGCGTTAGATAATCCGACCATCGCCAATGATTTGAATGCGCGCGGCTATATCCCTAGCCCAAGCACACCCGCTCAATTTAAAGCGCAATTTATTAAAAGTGAAAAAGACTTAGGTGACATTATTCGAAGCCGAAACATCACACTCGATAAGTAAACCTAACACGCTTAAATTCAATTTATCCTGATCCACTTATATACCGGAGACAAACATGAATGCTGCTGAAGCCGCACTACGACCCAAAGTACCAGAGGGTTGGCTAGATCCTCAAAAATTACCCGCTCACCTAAAGTCGACGTTGGTTGATCCAGCCAAGATGGAGTGGGTACCGTCTAAGTTTCCTGGCATCAGTTCGAAGGTGCTCTTTGCGGACCCCGCCTCTGGGATCTCGAGCATTCTTTTTAAGATGGAGCCTGGCGCAATTGTGCCCTTGCATGAGCACGCGGCACTTGAACAAACCTGGATTATCGAAGGTAGCCTAGTCGACTTAGATGGCGCAGCGTCAGCGGGTCAGTTCGTGTGGCGTCCGGGTGGCAACGTACACCAAGCCTACTCACCGAACGGTGCCGTTTTGTTAGGTATGTTTATGAAACCTAATATCTTTGCGAACGGCACAGAGTTTTATGTTGAGTAAGGTCGCAAATTGACACCCTGATTGGTCTGTCGAAGGCAAGCCAAGGCGCTTACATTCTAAAGATTGCAAACGCCTTGAGCTCTTTATAAGAAGTGAATGCAAGTTGACACTTTCGCAAGAGGCTCGCACCCACGCCATACACTCTCACGTAATCGCGTGCATTCACAACGTAGTACCAAATGCGACTAAAGATGGGCGGCAACATCAAAATAACCATCGCAAGGTAGTTCGGCTTTTGACGGTACTTCCAGTAATAGTCTCGCATTATTTTTTGCGATTGTGGCAAGGGTTTCATTTGCACGATACTCAGATCATTTTCTACCATTAACTGCAGGCTGTGCTGCAACGCTGCGTCAATCTGCTCGGGCATCACGGCTTGCAACGAGGTAAATCGTGGCGCTAAATAGTGCAATACGGCCAGTCGCATTTCAAATAGGGTTTCAACCGTATAGGCATGTTTGCGCGTAAGTTGATAATTAACAACGGGTTCATCGGCCACAAGCACCCGCGACGTGCGGTTTAGCATATCAAGATACATCGCGATATGCATAAACAAGTTTCCTTCCAGCTTCGCACTCGCTTGCTTTAAAACCGTTTTATCCAGTCGCACGACGCCGGCAGAAAGCAAAATGAATGGCAAGAACCCTGGATCATCCAGAAACATCTGATCCACAGAAAAACTATTGTTTCTGCTAAATTTTTTAAAATCATCGATGCGGGTTTCATTGAAAAAAGTCGCTCACATAATTGGCACGATGTAGCAGTCAGCTTGGCCCAATTTAATCAATGCTAACAACCGGCAAAAGCCATCCCACAGGATTGGATCGTCGTCAGATAGCAACCAAACAAATTTACCCTCAGCCTGCTCAAAACACCATTCCAAGCTACTCGCAAAACCAGTGCGAATTGGGTTGTGTTGATAGCGAATGTTCTTGCGCAGAGCCAAGCGATTCGCCTGAGCGATCGCAAGTTCTGAGTCGTCACAAATTAACACTTCTACATCATCAGGAAAGAGTTCAAGCGCTCTGCTTAAAAATCTTTCATTTAATAGCTTTAGCGGCTCGTGCCGATTAAAGGTAGGAATACAAATTGAAAGATGTTTCATTGGTCAGCTGAAAACGGGCGACGACTTGAACCCGTGATGACTTGATAATGTTGAGCCGAATGCGACGACCGACTCAGATGATCCTAGGCAATGGGGGGCAGAGTACTGTTAAATGTTCTCTCAAACCTCATAATTCCTGACACTATCCACCGAACAAGGCCAACATTCAGTGAGCTTTGAACTTCGGCGTGACGGGTAAAACGGCAAGATCCTTCCAGCCAATAGGGGCGCCCGCCAGTTTTGCCGCCTCTGCCGCCAAAAGACTATCGTCCCATCGATTTGCTAAAAAACGTAGCCCTGTCACGTGATTCGCGTCGCTAGAGCACAGCCAATAAAGCGGTGTCAGCATCGCCTCAGGCTGAATCAGCTCTTCTCTCAAGAACGGTGCCTCACCCGGAATCATCGGCGTGTTCACAATGCCACCTGGGATCAACACATTGACTGTGACGCCTGAGCCAGCTAGGTCGCTTGCCATGACAGCACTCAGACCCTCTGCAGCAGCCTTTGTTGGACCGTAGGGACAGTAGCCTTCTCTGAGCATGGTGCCTAAACTCGTTGTGACGTTGATGATGCGCCCCCAGCCGCTGCCAAGCATACGCTTGGCGACAACCTGGCTGAGCAAAAAAACTGCATTCGCATTGACGGCGATTGCGTTAAGCCATTGCTCGGAGGTGACATCGTAAAACTTTGGCGGATGCCGGTGGTAGTCGCTGCGAACTTGTCCTTGACCGAGGCCCGCATTATTAATCAAGATATTGATACTACCAAGACGTGCTTGAACGCGGTCCACCAAGGACACGGCATCGAAACTTGTTAGATCTTCTGTGAATAGCTCTAGACACTCGGCTTGGTCGGATTGGTTGGCCAAGTGTTTTAGCGCAAGCAAGCTTTGCTCATCTCGGTCAACGGCAGCTACGCGCATGCCCTTTGAGAGCAAGCCCAAGGTCATTGCGCGACCGATGCCCTTACCTGCCCCAGTAATTAGCGCAACAGGCGCGTTTGAAGTGCTTGGTGCCATGTTATTTAACCTTGTTAATTTGTGAGTTCAGAAATAAGAGCTGCCGCTACACAAAGGCGCCCCCTGAAAGATAGATTCGCGATGTGACTCAAATCGTCTCGCAAAACAGGAAGACATGACTTCGCGACAATCACAGCAGCAGTTTGTATTATGATAAGTTTACATAGATGTGTAGGCATCAGAGCAGCGGCTTGGTGTCATGCACGTACTAATTTTAAAAAAAACTAAAGAGACAACTCATGCTTAAACGCATCATGACCTATGTTGCAACTTGCACCTTCGCACTTGCTTCGGCCGTAGCGTGTGCGCAATACCCTGACAAACCGATACGTCTCATCATTCCGTTTCCAGCGGGCTCAGTCACCGACACGCTGACACGAGCGATCGCACCCAAGCTGTCTCAAAGGCTCGGTCAAAACATCATCGTCGAGAACAAGGCAGGCGCAAACGGAGCCATTGCGGGCCAATTTATTGCACGCGCCGCACCTGATGGGTATACCTTGATGATGGGCACCAATAGCCCGCTAGCGGGCGTTCCCTTTTTAATGAAAGATCCGCCCTACAACGTACTGACCGATTTCACGTCGATCGGCTTTATTGGCAACTTCACACATTTTCTGTTGGTCAATCAAGAACTGCCAGTCAAAAATCTAAATGAACTACTTGCTTATGCGCGCGCCAACCCCGGTAAGTTGAACTTCGGGTCTGGACACACTGCCGCACTGATTTACGGTACCCAACTGAAAACTCTTGGCAACGTTGATATCGTGCAGGTGTCATATAAAGGCGAACCCGAGCAAACCGCCGACTTACTTGCCAATCGCATACAAATGGCGTTTACCTCGCCTGCCACCTCAACCGGTTTCATTAAAGACAACAGACTGAGGGCGTTAGGCGTCGTGCTTGATAAGCGCAGCCCTATTTTCCCGGACGTACCCACGATGACAGAAGCTGGGTTGCCTAATTTCACAAACATCAGCTGGATGGCGCTAGTCGGACCCGCAAAACTTCCAAGGCCGATCGTTGATCTGCTTAATAAAGAACTCAATGCCGTACTCAAGATGCCAGAGGTGCGCGAGCAACTTGAGCGGCAGTCAATGGAAAGCGCTGGCGGATCGCCTGAAGTGCTTGATAC
Organism: uncultured Alcaligenaceae bacterium; assembly: GCA_937897265.1. Classification (GTDB taxonomy): domain Bacteria; phylum Pseudomonadota; class Gammaproteobacteria; order Burkholderiales; family Burkholderiaceae_B; genus Zwartia. The sequence continues at coordinate 8,361 of CALCPT010000444.1, read as the reverse complement.
GATTTTGAAAGATCAGCTTGTTGTTTGGCAAAAGGCTTTGAACAGCGCGGGGATTAAGCCCGAGTGATTAGACGCTTCATGAGCTTAAAAGGATTGCAATGTTGAAGCAAACTATTACAAAAATATGCACTGTGCTTTTGCTGGCGTTTGGGACAACTGCATTTGCACAGAAACCCATTTCTATTATTGATCTGATTATCGATCGAGCCGAATATAAAGGGCAGACCATCACTCTGCGTTGCGATTATTTCTATCCGCTTAGCGATATGTCTCTTTCTTGTCGCGATACAAAAACAAGGATAAATATTTACGCACGCGTGCGAGGCTTTAATAAAAAGCAACTGCGTTGGCTCTTTGAAAACTGCTTTAGCTCTGCAAATGAAAGTTCTTCGAACTGCGCAAACGTTTTACTCGTTGGCGTTTGGGATGGCGATTACATTCAAGAGGGCCACGTCATTTTTAGGCAATGATGACGCCGATAACGCACGTGACCTCTGTTACAGCAAACTAGTCTATGCTTTAAAAACCAGTCAGTGCTGTGCCTTTGCTGACAAAGCGCTGCGCAAGGCCCGTGATTAAACTGACTCCAAATCATATTTGTTACGTTCGGTTGTGCCTTTCGAGGCAAACCAATAAATGAGTAAGAACAAACCGATAATAGTTAGCGCGATTAGCTGCCACCAGCCACTTCGCCCTGTGTCATGCAGTCGGCGAGTGCCCACGGCAATACTCGGCAATAGAAACACTAAATTACACACAAGCGCTGCTGAATCGCCTATCAGAGCCCCTACCAGGTTTGAGACAAGCGCAGAAAACAGGCAAAACCACCAAAACTCGGGTCGCGTTGCTCGCCCGCCGAAAGTCGCATATTTTGTGAAGCAAATTTTAATAGCGTCGCTAAAGCCAACAGCCATCAGGGGTTGGACAGGAGCCGTATCGGCAATAGATTGAATTTCGATTTCTGAGGCTATTGCATGCGCGACGGGTGCCTTTGGCACGGCCATGGGCGGCGGTGGCACGGCAAAAGTAGTTGGTTTTGCTGTGCTTGGGGTCATGGTTAAGCCACATGAGGCACAGAAACGAGCGTCATCTAGGTTACTAGCCGAGCACTTTTCACAATTTTTCACGGTCTTTTCACTCGTCAATGTCAGAAATATTTCCGAATTTATAACTTGATGGCAGCTGGTAAGTAAAGACGTTATTAGCAAGCGGGGTCGAAGTACGGTTTCAAGGCTCGGGGCTTCTAGTTAAAAACTTGAGTAATACGGTGCGATAACGAAATTTTCGACAATTTCGGGCTCTAACTATACGCAGCCTCCGACTGATCTTCAACGTGTTACACGATTCGTAAACTGAATTGCAACACAAGCGATCAAGCCAGGTATAGCAAACGCATAAAAATAAAACGGTGTCGGCAACTGCATGCTCAACAATGTACCACCAAGCATTGGCCCGAGAATAGCGCCGGTTCGACCTACACCAGAGGACCAGCCGATTCCGGTCGAGCGTATTTTTAATGGATAGAACTGACCGACATACGAGTACAACACGATCTGGGTTCCAATAGTCGTTGCGCCGGCAATAGCGACGAGTAGATTTAAAACGATCGCCGAACTTTTAAATCCCAACAAACTGATCGAAACTGTTGCTAAAGCAAAGAATGCCGTAAGCACCGAGCGCGGGTTCAACTTGTCTGCGAGCCACCCACCCCCGACGGCACCAAAAATCGCGCCAATATTAAGCACCATTAAAAACATGATACTTGAACCTAACGGATAGCCCGCTTGATTCATCAGCTTTGGCAGCCAAGAGCCAAGCGCGTACACCATCAACAAACACATAAAGAATGATACCCAGAACATTAACGTCGTCAGCGTGCGACCATCTTTGAATAGTGCAACGAGTGGAGTGCTATTAGACGTTTCGATGGGATACACAAACACATCATCAGGCTGGTGTTTAAAGATCGGATTCAGCTTTTTAACAATATTCGCTAAATGACTAGATTGATTTCCACGAGACAAAAAACCGGGAGACTCAGGCAGAAATTTCAGAATGACGGGCAATAAGACCAACGGAATGATTGCCACAAAAAAGACAGACGACCATCCAAAATCAGGCACTAACCACATCCCGAGCCCAGCTGACAGCATGCCTCCGACCGAATAGCCACTAAACATAATCGTGACAAGCAAGTTACGAATTTTTTTAGGCGCGTACTCTGTCATCAAGGCAACGACGTTGGGCATCACACCGCCAATGCCTAGGCCCGCGATAAATCGACAGACACCAAACTCAAACACGTCTCTTGCAAAACCATTCAAGAAGGTAAAGAAACTAAAAAGAATGACGCAAAGCGCAATGACCTTCTTTCTGCCAATACGATCAGACAGAGGACCAAAAAACAAAGCTCCAAACATCATGCCAAACAATGCATAACTGCCTAAAGCGCCTGCCTGTAAGGGCGAGAGATTCCAGCTTGCCATCAGCTTGGGCAACACGACCCCATAAATCACTAGGTCGTAACCATCAAAAATGATAATCAACGCACAGACACTTAACAGAATCCAATGAAATCGACCAAACTTTGCATTGTCGATTTCTTGATGTAGATTAATTTGCCGCATGAAATTTATTCTCTTCTTAAATAATAAAATTAAAGCTCGGCCAAAGAGCTTGCAAAAAAATTCAATTTCCGCTGCGATTAATTCTGCATCGCGTTTGCTACGAGCCTCTTGATCTAAAGCCCAGAGTCTCAGAAAATTAATTCACGCAATGCGTCAATTGAGCGTTGGTGATTTGTTGTAATTTTTCAAAGCTCAGACCAGGCACGATATCAATGACAGCCAGTCCATTTGCAGTCACGTCAATCACCGCCAAATCTGTATAGATACGGTTGACGCAGCCAATGCCAGTCAGCGGATAGGTGCAACGCTCAACAATTTTTGACTCACCAGTTTTGGTGAGATGCTCCATCGTGACAAAGACACGTTTTGCACCAATCGCCAAGTCCATTGCACCACCCACCGCTGGAATCGCAGACGCAGAACCAGTATGCCAATTTGCCAGGTCGCCGCGTTGTGAAACCTGAAAGGCACCGAGCACACAGATATCTAAATGGCCTCCACGCATCATGGTGAAAGAATCCCCATGATGGAAGAAACTTCCGCCCTGTAATAGCGTGACAAATTCCTTTCCTGCATTAATCAATTCTGGATCTTCATAGCCTGCGATTGGCCCCGGGCCCAAGCCTAAGATCCCGTTTTCACTATGCAGAAAAATATCTTTTTCAGAATCCAGATGATTAGCGATTAACGTTGGCAAACCGATTCCTAAATTGACATAACTCCCTTCAGGAATATCTTGAGCAACGCGTTTCGCAATTTGGTCCCTCGTTAGGCGCGTGTATGTCATGGCTGCGTAGCTCCAACACCCACGACATGCTGAACAAATATTCCAGGCGTGACGATATGCTCAGGATCGAGAGCACCTAAAGGCACGACTTGCTGTACCTGAGCAATCGTGCAGCGCGCGGCGGCAGCCATAATTGGACCGAAATTTCTGGCACTTTTACGATAAACAAGGTTGCCCCAGCGATCACCCTTATGGGCTTTAATCAATGAGAAATCGGCAAAAATAGGTAACTCAAGAATGTAGTTTTTGCCATTAATGACTCGTGTTTCTTTACCCGCAGCAAGCAAGGTTCCAAAGCCAGTTGGTGTAAAAATCGCGCCCAGTCCAGCGCCAGCAGCCTCAATTCTTGCAACAAGATTGCCTTGCGGAACCAACTCAAGTTCAATCTTCTTAGCGTGATACAACTTGTCAAACTCATACGAATCCGACTGTCGTGGAAATGAGCAAATGATTTTTTTGACACGACCGGCTTTGAGCAGGGCGGCAAGACCCTTATCACCATTGCCCGCATTGTTATTCACAATTGTTAAGTCTTTTGCGCCCTGCTCAATCAAAGCGTCAATCAATTCGGTCGGTTGGCCAGCAGTACCAAAGCCACCAATCATAATCGTCGCCCCGTCTTTGATACCGCTCATCGACTCTTGAACGCTAGATGTGCTTTTGTCTATCATTAGCCCTGGTCTCCGCCGCCAACGGGTAACACCGTACCGGTGATGTAGGATGACTCGTCAGAGCCCAGAAATAGAATCGCATTCACCTGTTCAGTGACACTTCCATAACGCTTCATCAACGTGCTGTTGACCGTCTGATCCACAATATCCTGGTACCAAATTTTTTCTTGTTCAGACATCGCTTGACTGTTTCGAAGGATTTTCCGTGCCGGAGCCTCTGTACCGCCGGTCGCGACCGCATTGATGCGGATACCGTTTTGTGCATGTTCAAAGGCTAGGCAAGCCGTCATAGAGTTCACGCCACCCTTTGCTGCTCCGTAGGGCACACGATGTATGCTTCGCGTTGCAATCGAAGAGACGTTAACAATCACGCCCGCTTGTTGCGCGATCATTGAAGCCAGCACCGCATGGCAGCACCATAACGTTGGAAAAAGAGACCGACGAATCTCAGCCTCGATTTCGTGTGGCTGATATTCTTGATAGGGTTTTGCCCAGATCGTGCCACCTACGTTATTGATCAAAACATCGATTCGATCAAACTTCTTGATTGTCTGTGTCACCACTGACTGAGCGCCTTCATAGGTTTCAAGGTCTGCCAGCAACGTGAGTGCTGGCAAGCCTACCTTTTGAATGTCAAGCGCGGCTTCAGCCACGAGCTCTGAACGATCGACCAACACCACTTGCCCACCCTCGGCAGCGATCGCTATTGCGACTCCGCGCCCAATCCCTTGCGCAGAACCCGTCACGACAACGATTTTATTTTCGTAGCGGTTCGAATGTGCCATCAGGCTGCTCCGTTAGACGGAGAGAATTTTTCATAATAGAAATTTGCAGGTTTGATATTTTGTGTGGTCAGCCACTCACGAACTGCGTCAACCATCGCGATCGGGCCACAAAGATAGACATCAACGTCGCCTGTGTTTAGCCACTCATTCTCGATATGTTCAGTGACGTAGCCTTTCCTTTCGTGCTTGCTCTGTGGCGAAGCGACACAAGTGCGGTATTCAAAACCCTTCAATTCTTTAACTGACTGGTCGAGCGCATCAATTGAAACGAGATCAACATCGTTGGTCACACCAAAAACCATTCTGATCGGATGTGATGCGGCTTGCGTACGCATGGCGCTGAGCATCGATAAAAACGGCGCGACGCCTGTGCCACCTGCTAAAAATAAGACTGGCCGCTTAATTTCACGCAAATAAAAATTTCCGTAGGGCCCCGTCAACGAGATCTCAGTACCTGGTTTCGCTTCGTCTAAAAGGTAGCGACTCATTTGACCGCCCGGCACATTGCGGATGACAAAGCTTGTGCGCGTGTCACCAGGCTGCGAGCTAAACGAATAAGAGCGCGTCTGCTCAGTACCTGGGATACCCAAATTGACATACTGACCAGCTAGAAAATTGATTCCAGCGTCTTGCCCTAAATTGACCGTCAAAGCAATCGTCGAGGGTGACAGACTGTCAACCTGATCGATCACGCCGAGCTGTTTAGCAACAGAAATTTTGCACGAACTCGATGAGGCCGGAATATTGACGACGCAGTCAGACGTTGGCAACATTTGACAGGCAAGAATCATCCTCTGGGCAGCTTCTTGCGATGTCAGTGCATCCTCAATATATGAACTTTCAGGTAAGTCATATTGACCGGATTCGCATACACCTCGACAGGTTCCACAGGCTCCGTCTCTGCAATCCAGTGGAATATTGATTTTTTGACGATACGCGGCGTCAGACAGTTTTTCTCCTGAATCACAATCGATGAAACGCGTGACGCCGTCTTCAAACTGAAGTGCAATCTTAAAGCTCACAGAGCCTCCGGTATTTTTATATGTGATAGATATCAATGACTTGATTGATATAGTCGTTCTTGAGGACAATATATTTTTTAAGGATGAGAGGCTTTTGACCTGAGAAGTCGATCACATAGCGCGACATACCGAAGAAAGTGTGATTTGCCTTGTAGCGATGACTCATCGTGAGCCAGTTAAATCGCACGGTAAAGACGTCCTCTTGACGCGATTCGATTTCAACATTGCTGATGTTGTGACTCGTGCGCGTATCAGGCATCGTCGCGCTTGAGCGTTCGGTCTTGATGCGAAAAACTCTGTCCTCTAAACCCTGGCGTGTGGGGTAATAGATCAGGGATATTTCCGTCTCCGGATTCGTCACCAGGCTATCGTCGTCGTCCCACGAAGGCATCCAAAAATTCACATCAGGGTGATAACAAGCAAGCCACTCATCCCAATTCTCATCATCGAGTTGACGTGCTTCGTAAAATAAAAACGACTGGATGTCCAGAATATTCAACTCTTTCATGATTCGGATCCCTTTTCTTTTGTTGCCTTTTTCATCACATCCAACCAATAGCGATGCTGGAGGGTATAAAGCCCTTCATCTTCTGTCTTAACGCCACTCATCAGCGGCTTGAGCCCGATTTGTTTGGCCGCTTCATCGGCGCCCTGTACCCAGTGCGTTGCGCCGCGGCACATATCGTTCCAAGGGGAGGCTGAGCCGGCAAAGCCAGCCTGACACGCACGAAACTCTTCAAGATCGTCTGGGGTCGCCATCCCGCTGACATTGAAGAAATCCTCATATTGGCGAATACGCTGTGAGCGTGCTTGTGCCGACTCACCCTTTGGCGCAATGCAATAGATGGTGACTTCAGTTTTATTGACAGACAACGGGCGTAATAACCGAATCTGCGAACCAAATTGATCCATCAGATACACGTTTGGATACAGACACAGGTTGCGTGAGCGCTCGATCATCCAGTCAGCAGTTGGCTTGCCAAACTTTTCTGCAAAAGCCTCACGACGTGGATAGTTTGGACGATCCTGAGGGTTAGCCCATTGCGACCACAGCAGTAAGTGGCCATTGGTGAAAGAATAAAATCCCCCGCCCTGTTTACCCCATTTGCCAGCATCCATCGCACGAATATTGTCTTCGCGTTCGGCTTCGGCTGCCTTACGACGGCTCGTTGTCGCAGCGTAATTCCAGTGCACGGCAGACACGTGGTAACCGTCCGCACCATTTTCGGCTTGAAGCTTCCAGTTACCTTCGAAGGTATACGTTGACGAACCGCGTAAGACTTCGAGCCCTTCATCTGACTGATCAACAATCATGTCAATAATTTTGGCGGCTTCGCCAAGAAACTCTTCGAGACTCTGAACATCATCGTTAAGGCTGCCGAACAAGAATCCCTTGTAGTTTGCGAATCGAGGGACTTTCTTTAAATCATGAGAGCCTTCTTTATTAAAGCCCTCTGGATAGCCCGCGTCGTCTGGGTCCTTCACTTTCAAGAGCTTGCCGCTATTGTTGAAAGTCCAGCCATGGAATGGACAGGTGTAGGTTGCCTTATTGCCTCGCTTATGACGGCATAACTGTGCACCCCGGTGGCTGCACGCGTTAATAAAGGCATTGAGTTCGCCCTGGCGATTGCGAGCGATAAAAATCGGCTGGCGACCGATGTAGGTCGAGTAATAGTCATTATTCTGAGGAATCTGACTTTCATGCGCCAAGTAGATCCAGTTTCCCTCAAAAATGTGTTTCATCTCGAGTTCGAAGAGGGCCTCGTCAGTAAAGGCACTACGATGCAGACGATAGTCACCCTTTTCGTGATCTTCGATCAGAAACTGATCCAAATCCGTGATCTTGGCAGGTTGAGACTTTTCAACTTTGATCGGTATCATGTCGGTTCCAGTTGCGATTAGGCTGCTGCGCGAATACGATCGACTTCACTTGAGGGCGCCGAGGTTGAATCTGCATACAGTTTGAAATCGAAATCAATCGAGGCAAAGGGTGCCTGTAGATTATTTTTTGCGATTTCCTTTTCGTCGGTTACCCGTGTCAGGGCCGGAACCAGGCCTTCTCTGCTACCGAACGCAAAATCGTCCCACAGGTATTTATCACCATCGATATTGATTTGAGTCGTCAACTTACGATGTCCGTTCGCAGACACAAAGAAATGAATGTGTGCTGGACGCTGACCGTGCCTGCCAAGCAGATCTAACAACTGCTGTGTCGCGCCGTCTGGAGGGCAGCCATACCCTTTGGGCATGATGGTACGGAATTGATAACGGCCTTGCGCATCCGTGATGATTGTGCGACGCAAGTTAAAGGCTGATTGCGACTGATCAAAAAATGAATAATTACCCAGTAAATCTGCGTGCCAGACTTCAACGGTTGCCTGTGGAATTGGCTTACCATCAGCGCCATACACCGTGCCTTGCATAAATAGCACATCGGCTTGAGCGGATTGCGCACCATCATCTAAACGT
>CALCPT010000443.1 GCA_937897265.1 uncultured Alcaligenaceae bacterium | reverse complement strand
AGAGTCATGATTTGTACGCCTAAGCTGCTAAAGCGCTCTTGCACTGACTTCTGACTCAGCGCCTGCTTGAGTGCAGCATTGAGCTTGTCGACAACAGCAACCGGCATCCCCACGGGGCCAAACAAGCCGGTGAATGTCAATATATCTACATCTTTCGCACCCAACTCTTGAAAGGTCGGAACGTCGGGCAAGAGCGTCGAGCGTGCATCACCGCTTTGCGCGATCGCGATGAGTGTGCCACCTTTGATATGGCCAATCGAGGCGACCACTTGGTCAAGGATGCTGTCGATTTGCCCACCCACAGCGTCGTTAATCGCTGGCCCGCTGCCCTTGTAGGGGATGTGGGTGAGTTTGAGTTGCATTTTTAAGGCTAATAACTCAAGGGCAAGGTGCTGACTTGAGCCGTTGCCGGCCGAACCGATCGAGACCGCTGAGTTTGCAGCTTTAGCCTTCGCGGTGAAATCCGCATAGTTTTTAATCTGGCCCTTCGGTGAAACACTTAACACCATCGGTGCTTCATGGATCGGGCCGATGGCGGTTAAATCTTTGGTGGGGTCGTAAGGTGCTTTTTGATCGAGTGCTGGCCCAACTGCGATCGAACCGCTAGAACCAAGCAATAAGGTGTAGCCATCGGGCGCCGCCCGCACAACGCCTAAAGTGCCAATAAAGCCGCCCGCACCTGGTTTGTTTTCGACTACGACTTGTTGCCCAAGTATTTCGGATAGGGCAGGTGCAATGGTGCGGGCGGTGATGTCAACGTTACCGCCTGGGGCCCAGGGCACGACGATTTTGATGGGTTGCCGTGGATAATCTTGTGCCTGGGCCGAAAAACCCACAGTACCGAAATAAAAAGCGGTTAAGTATCCAAAAACAGAAAATATTTTGCTCATTTTTGTTGCGGCCTCCGGGGGTTGCTTGCTGAGTGCAAGCAATCATGTTGTCTATGGCTTAGACTAATGATTGTACGTGGTTGTGACAAGCGGGTAACCCCCAAGCCTACCAATGATAAGGAAGCATTTTGAACACACTGAATGAGACGGCCCAAGGGGTCTACCTGATTACTGTTACCCCGTTTAAAGATAATGGCGAGCTTGACCTACCGAGCACCGACCGTATGGTTGATTTTTGCCTTGAACGCGGGGTGACCGGCTTAACAGTGCTGGGGATTATGGGTGAAGCTACCAAGCTGACCGCCGAAGAGTCACGCTTGTTTGTGCGTCAGGTGCTGGCACGCGTGCAGGGTAAGGTGCCCGTCGTCGTAGGCGCCTCGGCACCGGGCTTTGCGCCAATGGGCGAACTGACCAAAAGCGTGATGGATATGGGCGCGGCCGGCGTCATGGTGGCCCCACCTGCAACGGTACGCACCGACGACCAGATCAGCAGCTACTTCGAAATGGTCAATGAAACTCTTGGCCCTGATGTGCCTTGGGTTCTACAGGATCACCCGGTCTCAACAACAGTGCAGATGTCTACCGCGGTCGTTCTTAAAATTCTTAAAAACTCGCCACGCTGCGTGATGCTGAAGCACGAAGACTGGCCGGGCCTGGCAAAGCTCAGCGCGATCTGCGCCGCAATGCAAAAGGGCGAGTTGCGCAAAATTTCGATCTTGACGGGTAACGGTGGCGGATTGTTTTTGCCTGAAGAGCTCGTGCGTGGCGCGAACGGCGCCATGACAGGTTTCGCCTACCCAGAAATGATGGTGGATGTCTGTGCGGCCTATGCTGCTGGCAACGTTGAGCGTGCCTTTGATATTTTTGATGCCTACCTACCCTTAGCCAAGTACGAACAGCAGGGCGGCATTGGTTTAGCGGTGCGTAAACATATTTTGGCCGAGCGTGGTGCGATTGCTTCAGCGGCGATTCGTAAGCCTGGGCCCAAACTATCGGCGCTTGATATCGCTGACATCAAACGCTTGACTGCTCGCCAAGAGAAAAAATTAAGCGCCTTAAAGTAAATCCGTATCACGGGCTGCAGATCGTTGCGTGGATCTCAGCCTGAGCCGGCAGATCGGCCTTCACTAACGGTTGCTTCACCCATAGAGAGTGCTTCTTCATGATCAATATGCAGCTTGACCCCAAAGTTATCGAAATTTTGTCAAAAATATCGACCGCAACCTTAACGACTATCCTGCTCAAAAAAGGTTTGCGTAATGTCTGGATGCGCGGCACCAAGCCGATTCGCGCAGGTCAACCACGCTTGGTCGCGCGCGCGTTTACGCTGAGGTTTGTGCCGGCACGCGAAGATCTTGCCACGCCTGAGTCATGGTCGTCACCCATTTCAACACGTGGTTCGATCGAAGATATGCCAGAAGGTTGCATTGCGGTGGTCGACTCAATGGGCGTGACCGATGCCGGTATTTTCGGCGACATCTTGTGCGCCCGTATGGCCAAGAAAAAAGTCGCTGGCTTGGTGACAGATGGTGTCGTGCGTGATTTGTCTGGAGTGCTTGGTACTGGTTTGCCAGTGTGGTGCTCTGGTGCGGCCGCGCCGCCTTCGGTAGCGGGTTTGACGTTTGTCGGTTGGCAGCAGCCGATCGGCTGCGGCGGTGTGGCTGTGTTTCCGGGCGATGTCGTGGTGGTCGACGATGATGGCGCCGTGTTGATTCCGGCAGCCTTACTCGACGACGTCATGGTCAGCGCTCAAGCCCAAGAAAATCTTGAAAACTGGATCATGGAGCAAGTGCAGAAGGGTCATGCCTTGCCCGGGTTATATCCACCCAACGCTGAGAATCTTGCCCGCTATAAAGCTGAAACGGGGCAGCAGTGAACGCTTGAAGTCAAGCGAGAGCCAACCGCTTAAACGGATAGCGTGTTCGAAGGCCCGCGAGCGTTGGTGTTCGAGCGCGCTGTCTTAGTTTCGAGGCCTCACGGTTTGCCTCAGAAACCAAGCCAGGCCAACCGCCGCTACGACTGCTGCTAGGTATTGAAACGGGCGCGTCTCATCAAAGTCAAGACGATCGGCTAACAGTATATAAATACACAGTGCAGCGCCAACGCTAGCCAAACGCAGTGGCCACGCTTGCGGGACCAGCAGGCGGTTTGGTATCCGTTGAGCGAGACTTGCACCAAGCATGCCACTGAACAACCCAATCGACATCCCAGCAAAGAGATCGGCAGGCCAGTGCGCACCCACGGCGACACGCGCGAGTCCCGCTAGGGCAGCCAGCACAAACAGCCAAATTGCGTACTTTCGCTTTGCTGGCGACACGCTGAAATACAACGCAGTCGCGAGCGCAAAGGCAGTGAGTGTGTGTCCAGAGGGCATAGAAAGAGAGGTCAGCGGGTTGCCGACAATATGGAAACTCGCAGAGTCAAGCACCGAGGCGGGTCGCGGAAACTGTAGGCTGAGTTTTAGAGAGCGAGAGAGCACGCCGGCCAGCGCCCCGGCGCAAAGCGTTGCCATTAATGCTCTTGGTGCTAAGACCAAGAGCGGGCAAAGCAGGGCAAACGCACCCCAGCCGTTGCCCAACATGTTGAAACCGACCCAAAACAAATCTGGTAGTTTTTGCGCAGAGGTGTTGAGAAGCCTAAACAGAGAAATTGGATCGATGCTGAGCTCGACGACACCCCAGCAAAGCAACGGCAGCAAGCACCATAGCCAGTATCCAGGCTTGATCAACTGAGCCGTGATCGCGCGCGAAGCCGCGGCGACAGACGGCTCTGTTTTATCCATTCGCACGCGCCGCCGCAAATTGCACAGTCATTTTTTCAAGCACTTGCTCAACGCTGATCGCACGCATGCAGACGTTATCTGAGCACGGCGTTTTGCGATGATTAGCGGCGCTGACGCAGGGAGAGCAGGCAAGCTGTGCTGTGATCGGTATCGATTTACCCAACGAGCCGTACAGTGCGGGGGTCTCTGGGCCAAACAGTACGACAGTGTGTAGGCCAGTGACTGAAGAAAAGTGCCCTGGGCCAGAATCGTTTGTCACCATCACATCGGCTAGCGTGTACAGGGCAGGTAGTTCGGCAAACGAAACCTGACCGGCAAAATTCAAGGCATTGGGTACGTTAGCACCTAGTCGAACGTTTTCAACATAAGCGTGCTCAGCGGGCGAGCCCGTAATCAAAATCAAACAGTCGGGCCATTTCTTTTGTAACGCAATGATCAAGGCCGAAAAACTCTCGGGCGCCCAGCGGCGCTGTACCAAAAGTTCACTAGCGTTTGGGTTGACCAGCAGCAAAGGTTGTTGGCCCAACGTAAACGTCAGCCGCGCTTCGCGTGCTAAGCGTTCAATGCGCTCGAGTACGGCGTGTTTGTCGTTAGGGTTAATTACCGCTTGCGCGATTTGAATTGAAGCGTCGGTAATATGAACTTTACTAAAGGGTTGTTCGGCCTTGGTTGAAAACGCGGCGTGAATCAACGCCATAAAATTTTTGGCGATGTGTATATGAGGGTTGTAGTGAACTTTGTGCGTGAGCATGTTGCCGCGCCATAGCCCCTCACCATGAAAGATGTGATACCCCACGCGGCGCCTCGCGCCACATAAACCCGTTAGCAAAGCAGTAAAGCGTGAGAACAACTCAAGGTCGATGACGGTATCGATATTTTTGGCACGCGCTTGGAATAAAAACTTGACTGTGTCAGTGACCAAGCTGACCAAAGACGAGGCGTCAATGGTGAAGATGTTTGCAGCGGGCACCGTGTTAAGCAGGCTGAGGCTAGCCTTGTTGCTTTTAAAAATCAGAAAAAAGATTTCAGCCCCTCGCGCTTGTGCCGCGCGCATGGCGGGATCTACCAAAATTGCACTCCCCATTTCTGAGAGTTCAACAAATAAGAGTTTGCGCGGCGTGGCAGCAGGCCCGGCGAACAAGGCTTTGAGCCAATCTAGCAGGATGACAAAAGGGGTTGCGAGTGCGCAGAGCGGCACGCCGACCCGATGGTCGATGGTGCGCATGGTGTCGACGCTAAGGCTCATAAGCAGGGGCTCTTAAGGTGTGTCATGTGTAAAGGCCTTAGGTACGTATCCGTCTCACAG
>CALCPT010000442.1 GCA_937897265.1 uncultured Alcaligenaceae bacterium | reverse complement strand
GGGTGAGGGTCTCCTCGTTATGCCTGTACCCGAGCTCGCTCAACTGCGAGGCATCGCAAAAGGTGCGAACACTGAGAAGTACCGAGACCGTAAGGATCGCTTCTGATGACATCCAAGCAATTGTGGGTGATAGACACGTCTGCATGGATTGAATGGCTGATCGATAGTGAGCACGCAAAAAAAATCAGCGGCAGATTTCCTGCGAAAGACTTTTGTATCGTGCCAACAATCGTACAACTTGAGCTGTCTAAATGGCTGACCAGAGAGCTAGGCGAAGAGCGAGCAGATTCTGTGATCGCCTACACACAAAAATGCATTGTGGCACCACTTGAAACTAACATTGCGTTGCTAGCAGCAGAGTGTCATCGCAAGTTTAAGCTCGCAACCGCTGACGCGATCGTTTACGCCACGGCAGTACATTGCGGCGCCGAATTACTGACTTTTGACGCACATTTTGCCAAGCTGCCTGAGGTGACATACTTTGAGAAGTAACAAAAATATACCGGCAGTGAGATCAATACGCCTTCAACCACCCTAACCCAGCTTCAACTTCGCCGCGTGGGCGATATTCACAGCCAACCCAACCGGTGTAGCCCAGTTCATCAACACGCTTTAGCACGTTGGGATAGTTGACTTCGCCTTCATCAGGCTCATTGCGTGTGGGAACAGCTGCAATTTGGATATGACCGATATGTGGCATGTACTGTGCCAACTTGGTCAGGATGTCACCCTCGGCACAACCCACGTGATACACATCAAACATCAGCTTGATATTGCTACGCCCGCAAGCTTCACGAATTGAGTTTGAATCGGCTTGCTTTGAATAAAAGTAACCAGGCTTGTCGCGTTGGTTAATGGCCTCGAGCAACAAGGTAACTCCATGTGGTGCGGCTTGATCGGCAGCCCACTGCAAGTTACGAATCATGGTTTCACGTGCTTGTACTTCAGTACCAGGCTTCAAAATACCGGGCATCACATGAATAGCTGGTGCGCCACTGCCAATACACCATTGCAACGATTGGTTAAATGCCTGTTGAAAATCAGCTTCGCGACCTGGCAACGCAGCCAAACCTGATTCACCAATACTGGTGTCACCCATCGGTGTGTTCACGGCCAGCAAAGTCAGCTTTAAGCGCGCGACTGCTGCTTTGACATCTTGCGCGGGGGTGTCATACGGCCATTGCAATTCGATCGCTTTAAAACCACTCGCAGCGGCTCGTTCAATGCGCTCAAGCAGCGGCAAAGTCGACCAAAGAAATCCTAGATTTGCAGAAAAGCGGGCCATGACAAACTCTCGTATTGATAAGAAGGATGGGTGAGTCAACGATGCTACAGCGCAAAGACTACCAAATTCAATAACTTTCTCTAGCGTGCTGACCCAGACAACGTAGAACCTAGTGACTTTCTTTGGCGTGATTAATCGTATAACGCGGGATCTCGATCGTCAGATCAGCAGAACCGATCTTCGCCTGGCAGGCCAGACGCGAAGTTGTCGACAAACCCCAAGCGCGATCAAGTAGATCTTCTTCAGAATCTGATGCAGCCTCAAGCGAGTTAAAGCCGGCTTTGACGACAACGTGACAGGTCGTGCAGGCGCACGACAGTTCGCACGCATGTTCGAGCTCGACGTGATTATCTAGCAGCACGCGACAAATCGATTCGCCTACAGGTACATTTTCGATGACCATGCCCTCGGGGCAAACATCAGGGTGAGGAAGAACCGTAATTTTTGTCATAACCTTCAACGATCAAGTCATAAAAAATAAAAAAACGAAAGGTGATTACACCACCTGCAAGCTTGCTAAAGAACCAAAGGCCTACACGTCAAATTGCTAGGATCTAAATACCCAAATCCTTACAGGTTATTCAATGAATTGCCCTTTAAAGTTCGTTCAGCGACTTACCTTTCAACGCCGCACGAATGCTGCGATCCATACGCTGCGCAGCAAAATCATCGGTTACCTCTGACAACGCCTTAGTCGCCAGACGAATCGCCTCAATGTCATCGCCTTGCGCGCACAGCTGCGTGGCCTGTAATTGCTGCGCGATACGCGTTTGTTGGGCGGCACTCAACAGATCCGAATCTGCGGCCAAGGCCGCCACCACCGATTCGATCAGTTGCTGTGCATCGACCTGCTGCTCGCGCAACATTCGCATTTTGGCATCATGATCCGCCAACGTCATGCTGTCTGACAGCATCTTTGACACTTCGTCATCGGTTAAACCATAAGAAGGTTTGACGGTGACAGAGGCTTCAACGCCCGAGCCCTGCTCGCGTGCAGTCACACTCAGCAAACCATCGGCATCAACCTGAAACGTCACACGAATACGTGCAGCACCGGCGACCATCGGTGGGATACCACGCAACTCAAAGCGCGCAAGTGAACGACAGTCAGCGACCAAGTCGCGCTCGCCCTGCACCACATGTACCGCCAGTGCAGTTTGACCATCTTTGAAGGTGGTGAACTCTTGTGCGCGTGCCACTGGGATCGTACTGTTACGCGGGATGATGTGCTCAACCAAGCCGCCCATGGTTTCTAAGCCAAGGGTTAAAGGCGTGACGTCCAACAACAACCAGTCTTCACCTGAATTGCGGTTGCCCGCCAACAAGTTGGCTTGCAAGGCAGCACCCAAGGCCACGACTTGATCCGGATCCAAATCCGTTAACGGTTGTTTCTCGAACAACGCTTGAACAGCGGCCTGAACAACAGGCATACGTGTGGCGCCGCCTACCATTACGACACCCTGCACGTCTTTAATCGTGAGACCGGCATCTTTCAAGACTTGACGTGCACAGTTTAGGGTGCGCTCAACCAGCGACTGCGCAAGCGCTTCAAACGCTACACGCGTCAAGGACAAGTCAATTTTTGCAGCACCCAACAGCACCGTTTCGGTGTGCGAAGCCTGTGCGGTGAGTGCCTCGCGCAAGCGACGTGAAGCACTTAATAAGGCACGCCTGGCTGAATGATCCAAATCGTTTAGGCAATGTACACCAGCAAAATAATCGGCTAGTGCAGCATCAAAATCGTCACCACCTAAAGCGGTATCGCCGCCCGTTGCAACGACCTCAAACACGCCGCGCGTGAGTTTCAATAACGATACGTCGAAGGTACCGCCACCCAAATCAAAGACCACATACAGGCCTTCAGAGCCATGATCCAGTCCATAGGCAATCGCGGCCGCGGTAGGTTCGTTGAGTAAGCGCAAGACATTTAAACCAGCCAAGCGCGCAGCGTCACGCGTTGCCTGCCGTTGCGCATCATCAAAATATGCGGGTACAGTGATCACTGCACCAACCAACTCATCACCTAGAGTCCCTTCTGCTAAAAATTTTAATTTCTCTAAAATTTTTGCTGCGACCTCAACGGGCGACACATCCGCCTGTGACGTATGAATTTTGACGCTCTGACTATCGGGTACAAAGTTAAACGGCATACCAGACGCTAACGCGTCATCGTACGAGCGCCCCATCAGGCGTTTCACAGACACTAGCGTGTCGAGCGGGTGCTGCGCCTGCTGCGCCAGAAGGGGGTGCTCGACAACACCATCGGCGGCGTGCCGTACACCGCGAACATGCTGTCTCCCACCTACACCACGCTCACCGCGTTGACGTCGTCGGCAGACCCGTCGGACCACTTCGGCACCACCGTCTCCGGCGCGTCCATCCCGTCGATCACCACGGCGCGGTCGGGCCAGCCGCACCTGGAGATGAAGATCCGCGGCTTCTTGGGGTCGTGGCCCACGGTGGGGTCGAGCGAGGTGCTGCTCCGCACCTGGGGCTGGGCGTCAACGCGCGCGGCGCCCACCTTTGGCGGCGACGCGGTGCCGTCGAGCCGCGTAGGCGTGGACCTGTGCCTGGGGGACGCGACCGACG
>CALCPT010000441.1 GCA_937897265.1 uncultured Alcaligenaceae bacterium | reverse complement strand
AATATCGCGATCATCGCGCACGTCGATCACGGCAAAACCACACTGGTGGACCGCCTCCTGCAGCAATCCGGCGCATTCCGCGAAAACCAGCGCGTTGCTGAGCGCGTGATGGATTCCAACGATCTTGAAAAAGAACGCGGCATCACGATTCTGGCCAAGGCGACTTCGGTTGACTGGAGGGACGTGCGCGTCAACATCGTCGATACGCCAGGCCACGCTGATTTCGGCGGCGAAGTGGAGCGCATCCTGTCAATGGTGGACAGCGCCATTGTGCTCGTGGACGCGGCTGAAGGCCCGATGCCCCAGACACGCTTTGTGACCAAAAAGGCCCTGGCCTTGGGCTTAAAGCCAATTGTCGTTGTCAATAAAGTCGATCGTCCTGGTGCGCGTATTGATTACGTCATTAACGCGACCTTTGAGTTGTTTGATAAATTAGGGGCGACGGAAGAGCAGCTTGATTTTCCGGTGGTCTACGCGTCGGGCTTGAACGGTTTTTCTGGTATGAGCCCAGATGTGCGTGAAGGCGATATGCGCCCACTGTTTGATGCCATCCTGAAATACGTGCCGATGCGCGACGATGACCCTGATGCGCCTTTACAGTTTCAAATTTCGTCAATCGACTACAGCACCTACGTTGGCAAAATTGGTATTGGTCGTATTCGCCAAGGTCGTATTAAGACGGGTATGGAAGTTGTCTGCCTAAACGGGCCTGATGGCGTACCTTTTAAAGGTCGCATCAACCAAGTGCTTAAGTTTAAAGGCCTCGAGCGCGAAGTCGTAGACAGTGCGATTGCGGGCGACATCGTGTTGATGAACGGGATTGAAGACATTGCGATCGGTACCACGCTCTGCTCACCAGATAGTCCAGTAGGCTTGCCGTTGTTGAAAATTGACGAGCCCACCCTCACCATGAACTTCATGGTCAACACCAGCCCTTTGGCTGGTCGTGAAGGCAAGTTTGTGACAAGCCGTCAGTTGCGCGAGCGTCTTGAGCGCGAAATCAAATCCAACATGGCCTTGCGTTTCAAAGAAACCGATGATGACACCGTGTTTGAGGTGTCTGGTCGTGGCGAGTTGCACTTGACGATCTTGATTGAAACGATGCGTCGTGAAGGCTATGAGTTAGCTGTTTCGCGACCACGTGTCGTGTTTCATGAAGAAAACGGCGTCAAGACAGAGCCTTATGAGAACCTGACGATTGACCTTGAAGATAATACCCAAGGTGTTGTCATGGAAGAGCTTGGTCGTCGTAAGGCCGAACTGCTTGATATGGTCAGTGATGGTAAAGGGCGTACGCGCCTTGAATATCGTGTTCCTGCACGTGGGTTGATTGGCTTTCAGGGCGAGTTCATGACCATGACACGCGGCAATGGCTTGATGAGCCACACCTTTGATGCCTATGGCCCAGTCAAAGACGGCTTGCTTGGCGAGCGCCATAACGGTGTCTTGATTAGCCAGTACGATGGCGAGGCCGTCGCTTACTCAATCTGGAAACTTCAAGATCGCGGTCGTATGTTTGTGTCGCATAACGATCCAGTCTACGAAGGGATGGTTATCGGTATCCATAGTCGGGATAACGACCTAGTCGTGAACCCGATTCGCGGCAAGCAGCTCACCAACGTGCGCTCCTCAGGCACTGACGAAGCCGTGCGCTTAGTGACACCAGTCGATTGCACACTCGAGTACGCAGTCGAATTCATCAGTGATGATGAATTAGTTGAAGTGACACCAAAGAGCATTCGCATTCGTAAACGCTATCTCACAGAGAACGAGCGTAAGCGTATGTCACGTTCTGACGCTTAAGCGTCGCCGACGCGAAAGGGGTGCATGCACCTCTGCAGTAAAAAATGCACTCACATTTTGAGCGCATTTTTTTTACCCTGCATGCGAGTTGCAGCGCAAAAAAATGGGCGCTGTCCTGAGTACAAACTGCCGGACTGGGCTGCAGCTTAAGGACGCTAGCTCAGACTGCCCGATTGGGCTGCCGCTTAAGAACATCAGGGTGGTCTTTATAAAAATTGATCAAATGAGCGACGACTTGCTCCGGCTCATCTGAAATGAAAAAGGTTTTTGGGTCGATAGCATTGATTAACCCGTTGCCTGTGAGTTGCTCTTCAATCCAACTCATCAGCCCTCCCCAAAAGGCCGAACCCACTAAGATCACAGGCCCGTAGGGGACCTTGCCTGTTTGCATTAAGGTCAGTGCCTCAAAAAGCTCATCGAGCGTCCCAAAGCCCCCTGGCAACACGACATAGGCCAAGCTGTGCATAAAAAAGGTCGATTTGCGCGATACAAAGTGCCTGAACGGTAATTCAATGCTCAGAAAAGGGTTAGCCCGCGCTTCGTGGTGAAGCTTAATGTGCAGCCCGATGCTTGTGCCGCCGGCCTCGATGGCGCCCTTATTTGCAGCCTCCATAATGCCAGGCCCGCCACCGGCGATCACGGCAAAGCCAGCTTTTGCCAATAATTGGGCGATTTTTTCGCTTTTTTGATAATGCTCAGACTCGGGTTTAATACGAGCACTGCCAAATAAGCTGATTGCAGGCCCAATATTGGCCAGAGTGTCGGCGGCTAGCACCATCTCTGACATAATTTGGGTTGTTTGCTGCTGAATCAGCGAAATCTCTTCTTTTTTGTGGCCCATGAAAAAAACCTTGTTGCTCGTAGATGGTTCAAGTTATCTGTATCGCGCTTTTCATGCGATGCCCGATTTGCGTAATACTCAAGGCGAGCCCACAGGGGCTATTTATGGCGTAGTCAACATGATGCGCAGAATCCTGCTTGATTACCCTGCGCAATATGCCGCCTGCGTGTTTGATGCGCGTGGCAAAACCTTTCGCGATGATTTATACCCTGAATATAAATCACATCGCCCGTCTATGCCCGAAGAGCTCGCTAGCCAGATTGAGCCTATTCATGCTGCCGTGCGCGCGATGGGCTGGAGCGTACTCAGCGTGCCTGGTGTCGAAGCAGATGATGTCATCGGCACACTCGCGCAGTGGGCACAAGAGCAAGATATTCACACGGTGATTTCAACCGGCGATAAGGATTTGGCTCAGCTGGTCACCAGCCACGTGACGCTGGTCAACACGATGTCAAACGAAGAGCTTAACCCTGAGGGTGTGCTGCGTAAGTTTGGGGTCGCACCAAATCGAATCGTCGATTATTTAATGCTTGTAGGCGACACCGTTGATAACGTGCCCGGGGTGCAAAAGGTTGGCCCTAAAACCGCGGCTAAATGGATTGATGAGTATGGCTCAATCGAGACCTTAGTCGAGCGTGCGGCCGAGATCAAAGGTGTTGCAGGTGAAAATTTGCGGGCAGCTATTGGTCAGTTCACCTTAACGCGTGAACTCTTAACGATTAAAACCGATTGCGAGTTACATACAGAGGTGCCTGAAATAGAAGTTCTTGCACCCAAGCCCCAAGATAAAGATACCCTCACGGGCTTGTTTGAACGCTACGGTTTTAAGTCGTGGCTGCGTGAACTCACCGGAGAGCCGACTCGTGTGCCCACGGGCGATGCGCGTGTGGCGGCAGAGGTCGCGCGGCCGGCTGCACCCGAACACACGCATTACCAAATGGTGACGGACTGGGCGACGCTTGATGAGTGGCTTGCTCGGATATCGGCGGCAAGCTGCGTTGCCCTAGACACTGAAACGACCGCGCTCGAAGCGATGCAAGCGCGTCTGGTAGGGATTTCGCTCTCGGTTGAGCCCGGAGTCGCTTGCTATATTCCGGTTGCCCATCGTGGCGCTGACTGCCAATGCGCTGTCCGGAGATCGCGAGCTGTGCATCGCAGCCGGCATGAACGATTACGTATCGAAGCCGGTGAACCTCGACCTGCTGCGCGCCCAGGCTGACCGGACG
>CALCPT010000440.1 GCA_937897265.1 uncultured Alcaligenaceae bacterium | reverse complement strand
TTACTACGACGTGGTGATACGACAAGCCACTGATGACACGCTCACAACGCTAACTCAGAAACAAGTGTGGGAGCTAGTCTCCTGGGAATCTGAAAAACACAGAGTGAGTCAAGACGTTTTACGCTAGTCTGTTATTTCTTTTGAAGGATTAAGACATCTGGTCCGTTAGACCTAAACTGCTTAATGATTTGGTATCCCGAGGGCACTGCCGAATCAACCGGCAAGGGCCGAGTCTTCCAGCGAAAAATATCGGTATCGTTCAAAAAGTAAAAGTGTAAATATTTCTGATTCCACTCCTGCAACGCTCCCTTATTGCCCTTATAAACGGGCTCAAACACACTTGCCCAATACGTATCAAATACGTAGAAATCCAAATTTTGCGTCATGCCTGGGTCAATTTGCGTGCTCAGCCCGGCCACCTTCGCGGGTGATGGCCCGGCACAAAATTCATTAGTTCCGACTGTACTCGTGGTGGGTATATTCCTTTTTAACCAATCTTCAGCCACTATCCTTGAGTCGGTCGCAAAGTCTCGCTTGATCGATATGTCTAACTGCGGTAATTGACTGAAAACGATTCCTATCAACACCAATGTTGAAATTGTTTTTTGTAACCTAGTACCATCACTAACGTATTCGCAAAGACGATGTACCCCAACCCCCGCAATTAAAAAAATCAAGGGTAAAAATATCGTCATATTTCGAAAAAGCACTAACCCGGACAGCCCCAGGTAGGTCGCCAATCCGATCGGTGCAAGCAGCAATAGAATCAGTCGCGGATGGGCTTTGAAGATATCTTGATAACCTAAAAGGATTGCAATGACACCAAAGCCACCTAATGAAAGGTAGTACAACGTGAAAAAGTAAAACGCGACTCCACGCCAACCTAGCGATCCATACTGTCGATAGTTTTCAACATTGAAGTTGAAGTCCAATATAAATTTAGGCGTGTTTGCCACAGCACTAAAATTTACAATTAATAAAAGTACTAACGAACTGATTGCGGTAACACATAGCCAGTTAAATATTCTTAGCCAGTTCTCTCTTGTGTACAACGAAACCTTGTTTATGGGCCAAAACAGATTGGTTAGTAAAGCTAATCCGACAAGAGGTACGAGCAAAAGGCCAGTGTATTTAGTTGAAATCGTTAAGGCTAAAAAAACGCCGACCAACGGATAATTGATTCGTTGAAGTGGTGCCTTGTAATGCCTAATTAAGAAATAGAATAGGCCTGCAGAAAAAAACACAATATAGTGATCGGGATACCACATCCGACTATTTGCGAGCAAGAATGGAGATATTAAAAATGCCAATGCTGCGCAGAGTCCAATCGTTTTCTTTTGAAATAGCTCTACCGCTGATAGATAGATAAATACCAGCGTCAAAGGGTTGAGTAACAGCACATAGGCGATACGCCCCAAAATCACAAAGTTTGTGTACCCAAAGAGCGTATAGCTAAAAATTTGATCGTTGAAAAGAAAGATAATTTTGGCAATTAGTAGAGGGATATAGATGTTGAGCCCACCGGCTTTGAATTGACCTGTCAGCATCCGGCCTTGCTGAAGCATTGCAAAGGCCTCATCCGCAAACATGCTTTCATCACAAAATAAATAGGGTGGCAATTCTTGAAAAATTGCCGGGGCTCTTAACAGCACGGCTAATAACAGAACGCATATCAAACCACCCGAACTACTTAAAAATGCTCTCAGCGGTTCAAGCTTTAATTTGCCGAAAAAATGATTAGTCATTGATTATTTCTAAATCCTATGCAAAGCAGTGCTACAGACCGCTGAAATAGCCACTTAAAACATGAAGTCTCTCTAGCTATCACAAGGTAATATAGCAAGCATCAAAGAAACTCGTTGGTCTCTACCTTGCGATTAAAACGAAGTCCCCAAAAATGCTTTTTAATTCATACCCATTCATTTTTGTTTATCTCCCGATTGTTTTGGTAGGTTTTTTTTGATTGCGCGCATCAACCAAACGAGCGGTATCTTTTGGTTAGGTTTGCTGTCTTTGGTTTTTTATGGCTATGGTAATCCTAAGCTAGTTCTGTTATTACTCGTCTCAATAATAATTAATTTTTTTACTGCGATATACCTCTCACGCCTTCCGCGGCGATATGCGAAGAGCTTGCTCGTCATGTCTATTTTTTCCAACTTATTATGTTTAGCTAT
>CALCPT010000439.1 GCA_937897265.1 uncultured Alcaligenaceae bacterium | reverse complement strand
CAGCCAAGCGCCAACATCCACGACACTCGGATACCGACTAAGCGGGCTGACTCTGGATTAAAGGCCGCAGCGCGCATCGCCAAACCGAGCGGCGTAAAACGAAAGAAACAAAAGACTGAGAGCAGCACAACTAAGGTGACGGTGATCGAGCCAATTTGATGGCCTGAAAAGTATTGTGGCAAGAACATGCCCTCAACCGGAAACGGGCTAGGAAACGACTTGATGGTGTGCTCAAAAATCCAACCCGCAAAGGCGTTAAAAATCACCAGCAAGCCAACAAACACAATCACGTTTGTCAGTATCGGAGCTTTTTCAACAGGTTTAAGAAAAATACGTTGAATCAACAAACCCGCGACAAACGACACAACCATCGTCACCACAAACGCTACCCAGTAAGGTACGCCAGCCTGAATCATTGCCCAGGCAATAAACGTTGAGAACGTTGCCATTTCTCCCTGAGCAAAATTAATGTGATGGGTCGCCTGATGAATCATCACCAATGCCAACCCGACAGCGGCATAAATCCCACCGTTCGCCAGACCTGCAGTCACTTGCAATAAAAACGAATCCATTAAAACTCCACGACCTGAAAGTTGATTCAATAGCCCAGATACACGCGTCGAATCGACTCGTCTGCTTTGATGTCAGCCGAGGGGCCAGACAACACGATCTTGCCAGTCTCAAGCAGATACGCGTGATCAGCCAAATTCAGCGCAAGCGTCGCATTTTGCTCAACCAACAACATACTGACCTGGTCTTCTTTGTTAATTTGGCGCATGATCTCGAAAATTTCTTTGACGATCAACGGAGCCAAACCAAACGATGGCTCATCTAACAGCAAGAGTCGAGGGCGCAACATCAAGGCGCGACTGATCGCAAGCATTTGTTGCTCGCCACCAGACAACGTGCCCGCCTGTTGCCGATAGCGCTCTTTCAACCGTGGGAAGCGTGCATACATCCGCTCCATGTCTGCTTCAACCTCAGCACGATCTTTACGCGTGTAGGCGCCGAGCTTTAGATTTTCTTCGACCGTCAATGCAGTAAAGGTACCGCGCCCATCGGGTACATGCGCGATCCCGACCCTGACAATATCTTCAGTCGCCTTGCCATCGATACGCTTATCTAAAAACGTCATCGATCCAGTCGTTTGAACGGCTTGGCATACAGAACGCAGCGTGGTCGTTTTGCCCGCCCCGTTTGCACCCAAAATCGTTGTGATACCACCAACATGCAATTCAAAATTCAAATCAAACAACACCTGGTTGGGACCATACCAAGCGTTGAGGTTGGTAACGTCAAGCAGTTTCATTGTTACCATCTCCTAAGTAGGCGCGGATGACCTCTGGGTTGCGCTGAATTTCGTCAGGTGTCCCTTCTGCAATTTTTTTGCCGAAGTTCAACACGACGATCCAGTCCGAGACCTCCATCACCAAATTCATGTGGTGTTCAACAAGCAAAACAGTAATTCCCATGTCATCGCGAACCGTGCGAATAAAATTCGCCAGATCACTGAGTTCGCTGTGATTCAACCCTGCGGCGGGTTCATCTAACAACAGCATCTTCGGCTTTGACGCCAAGGCACGCGCAAACTCGACACGCTTTTGTATACCAAACGGCAAATCACCGACTGCGCGATCGGCATATTCGGCAAGTTTTAAGTAGGTCAACAAACTGTCGGCGTCTGCCGTCATTTGCGTTTCTTCAGCGCGCGAGGCTGGGGTCTTCAGCATGTTGCTGAGAAAACCACCTTCAGAACGCGCGTGCGCACCCACCATTACATTCTGACGCACCGTCATGGTGCGAAACATGGCTAGGTTTTGAAAAGTGCGACCAATGCCGATTTTTGACATCGCATGCACAGGTGTCTGCGTAATGGATTCGCCATCAAACAACAAGTCACCTGATTGATATTGGTAGAGGCGGCTCAAGCAATTAAACAGTGTCGTTTTACCGGCACCGTTTGGGCCGATCAATCCACAGACCTTATTGCGAGGCACATCAAAACTGACAGAATCTAAAGCAACGATGCCACCAAACCGCACCGTAATATCTTTGACACTCAGCAATGCTGACGCTGACTGGTTCGACAAATCCGTTCTCCAAGACTAAATCGAAAGGTATGTTTGACAGTTTTTAAACGCGGTGCATTGAGGGTTGTTTCAACGACCTGCACTTGCAACTTAAAACAGCTTTTTTATTAAATTCGCAAATGTGAAAGTACGTTGGAATTTGATATTGGTCAAACGGATTTACGCTTAGGGGTTTTCTCTTAATCGTTTTCCCTGATGCCATAGTCGTGACATCATTCATGCGTTGCCCTTACGGCGTATGCGACCGCCCCGGCGACTTGCAGGGCGGCCAAGCGCTCACAGATCAAGCGGCTTTTTTTGCGCTCGCGTTAGAGGCCAACGCCGCACCCGTCAGTGCCTTGAGCAACGCACCAAGAGGCTGTTGATCAAGCGTAAAACAAATATGCGCCAACTCAGCCGCTGAAATATTTAACTTACCAAAGCTGCAGCAGTCCGCACCCTTGGTCACCAATTCAGCATCGGTGAGAGGATGCTCTTTGCTACCACGCAATTTTTCAACGCGACGCTTAAGCACCGTGCCGTCCTTTAAATAGATCGTTAATTCAGCCCAGCGTGGAAACAAAGGCGGCGCGCCTTCGGTAACGTTCACTTTGGGTAAAAAGGCCTGAATATCAGCGCGCTGAACCGCTGTATCTTCGAAGGTTTTGAGCACCACTTCACCATCGTGCAAGGCCGCCGTCACGGCGTACTGCATACTGAATTTTCCCTCTAAGCCGGTTTGTGGCCGGCTATGAATCAAAGGCACAGTGGCGCGATAGTTTGTTTGAATATCAACGTGATCAAGTTGCTCGAACTTAAACGGCGTGTCCTTCAGCATATCAAGCAAGCCATCAATCGTGCGATGCGTGGCGTAGCACAAAGGATATTTTTTAATTTCGATGCCACTGCGTTCGATCTCAAGAGGCAAGCTACCGAGTTGATCTAGCTCGGCATGCAGATCCATCTTATCGGCATACAGTGTGGTGTAGCCTTGATCACCATCAAGCGCCTTGGCTGAGGCATCAAACCCAACCCGAGCCAACATAACAGCACGCAGCGCCACCGCATTGGCCTGACCGGCCTGAAATGGCTTAGACATCGTGCCAAAGTTTTGCCGAGTTCCGGCAATCTGCGAGACCGTAATACCCAAAGCGTTCACAATTTGAGCGTGATCGAGTTTTAACAAATGCGCACACGCAACGGTTGCACCGAAGGTGGCAATGGACGCGGTTGAATGCCAGCCCTTCGCGTACTGTTCATCGACAATTGCACGCGCCAAGCGTAGGGTCACTTCAAAACCAACAATGTACGCGTTGATGATGTCGCGTCCTTGAGCCTGCTGCGTTTCGCCTAACGCGATCAAAGCTGGCAAAATCGCGACAGTTGGATGGCCGCGTAGTGGCGATGACACATCATCAAAATCCAAGGCGTGACCCATCGTGCCGTTCACCAAAGCCGCCATCTCTAGCGATAGCTTTTGGCCGGTTGCCCAAACGGTAGCCATATGCGGGCCGGTTTGACCCTGCGCATATTGAAGACTGAGTTGTGAAGCCGGCTCTTGCACGCCCGCGACCGCACAGACAACAGTATCAAACAGCGCGCGCGCCGCAACATGTCGACTTGCAGGGGTGATGGTTGTTGGATCAAAATTGACCACGAATGAAGCAATTTTTTCACTAGCTGTTTGTGTCATGGCAGAGTCTCTGTAAAAAATGAAGTACGACCGCAATCGCTTAGCTCCTGAAACGAGCCAAGGGATCGACATCAAAAAGATTCGTCATCAATACGAAATGATTGTTTGTCTCAAAGTAAGCCTTGCCTGTATGAGCCAAGCCTACTGTCTTATTCATATATTTTTCAGCTAGTTTAACGCAAACGTCCTACACTCTCAGCCCGTGTTATAAAAACTGCACAGTAGGGTTCGCTTAAAGAGCCGAAGACATCTCAGAGAAAAAACCATGTTTTTAACACTCCGAAAGACCGGCATTTTTATACTTCTCAGCCTAATCGGCGCTTTATTTCTAGGCTCTGTACAGGCACAGCCCTATCCCAACCGCGACATCACGTTTATTGTTCCGTATGGCCCCGGCGGCTCAACCGACCCGATTTCGCGCCAGTTTGCGAGTCAACTCGAGCAAGCTTTCAAGGTCAACGTTAGCGTCGAAAACAAGCCAGGTGGGTCAGCCACAATCGGCACAGCCGCCGTCATTCGAGCCAAACCTGATGGCTATACGTTGGGGCTCACGTCAAACAGCGTTCTGTCATACCAACCCTTGGTAAATAAAGGACTAGCCTGGAAAGGCCCAGAAGACTATCAGTCGATCGTCAAGCTCGTTGACCTACCCACGATTATTGCAGTGCGCGCTGACTCGCCTTGGCAGACCTTTGAAGACTTTATGGAGGCTGTGCGTAAAAATCCCGGAAAAATCCGTGCCGCGGTCTCTGGCTACCGAACAACTCCAGACTTGGCGATTCAAGAATTAAACAAGATCGCCCAAGTCAAGATTGCCACCATTCCGTTTACCGGCGGTGGCGGTGAAGCGCTTGTTGCTTTGCTTGGCGGCCGAGTTGAAGCGAGTACCGGCTATGCACCGACGATGTTGCCGCATGTACAAGCCGGCAAAATCCGAATCATTGCGGCGTTTACGAAAGACAAATATTTTGCGTTTCCACAAGCAACATCTGTGGTGCAAGCGGGGTACAACGTCACCCTACCCGCTGCCTATGGCATCGTGGCACCCAAAGGAATGCCAAACGAGATCAAAGACAAAATCGTTACTACAGCCCTTGCGATTGGAAATAGCCCAGAGTTTGCACAATTCGCTGAAAAACATGGCCTGATCCTCGACGTCAAAGGACCGAAAGAGATGGACGAAGAAATGAACGAATACACCAGAGTCTTTCGCGAGCTGATTGTATTTATGGATCAAAAGAAATAATTTAAAAAACGCCAATTTTCTAAAAGAGCCACTCATGCAAATCCGTAAATTGACCGGTCACATTGGTGCTGAGTTACTCGGCGTTGATCTGACCAAAGACTTAACGCCGACCCTCATTGCCGATATTCGCCAAGCGTTACTCGATAACCTTGTCATTTTCTTTCGCGACCAAACGCTAAGCCCAGAGCAACAAATTCATTTTGCTGAATGCTTTGGTGAAATCAGCCGTTCACCCGTTTACCGAACGCTTGAGGCCTATCCAAAAATCATGCCGGTTGTCAAAGAAAGCACCGACAAAGACATCATCGGTGATACCTGGCACACAGATGAAACCTTTCAGGCTACGCCTCCGCTGGGGTCACTGTTATATGCCCGCGAGATACCACCCTTAGGTGGCGACACGCTTTTTGCCAATCTTTACATGGCGTACGATCGCTTGTCAGATGCGCTAAAAGAGCAGTTATCCGACATGCGCGCCATTCACTCTAATGATTTTTTGAGCACGAACGCCCAGTTGCGCAACGCGACGCGTTCAACCAAATTGCGCGAAGATATCGGAAAAATAAATACCTCTCACCCCGTCGTGCGCACCCATGAAGAAACTGGTCGTAAGCTCTTGTTTGTGAACCAACCCTTCACTTATTGCTTTGAAGGCATGACACGCGAAGAAAGCTTACCGCTGCTGCAATATCTGTATCAACAAAGTTCAAAACCAGAATTAACCTGTCGCTTTCGTTGGGGCCCGGGCTCAATGGCATTTTGGGATAACCGGTGCACCATGCACTATGCCATTAATGATTACCCAGGACATCGACGCGAGATGCATCGCATTACGGTGCAAGGGAGCATTCCAGTATGAAACATTACGCCTCAAAGAAGCATGCTTTTATAAAAGATCGCGGCTCAATCACAAAAGAATATGTAAAAACGAAAGCAGCATATCTGTTTCTTTTCTTGGGACTGTCACTGACATTGCCAACTGCGCAAGTGCAAGCGCAAAATCCCGCAAACGCCACTCAACCAACGCTAACGTTTGTTGTCGGTTACGCGCCGGGGGGCACCACAGACATCATCGCACGTATCGTCGCTAAAGAATTCACGCTGCAAACGGGGCAAACGGTCATCGTTGAAAATAAAGCTGGCGCCAATAGCAACATCGGCGCCGAGTACGTTTCCAGTGGCCCAAC
>CALCPT010000438.1 GCA_937897265.1 uncultured Alcaligenaceae bacterium | reverse complement strand
ATTAAGGCTCGTGCAATTGCCAGCCGCTGCCGCTGGCCACCCGATAAGCGCGTAGCGTTTTCACCGACCTTTGTTTGTATACCCAAGGGGAGGCTATCTACAAATTCAAGCAAATTCGCCGCTTGCAACGCCGCACGAATTTCAGCCTCGGAGGCATCGTGCAGCGCCCCGTACCCAACGTTGACAGCAATTGTGTCGTCAAACAAGACAACGTCTTGACTCACTAGAGACAGTTGCTCGCGCAGATTGCGCAAGGAGACAGACTCGATATCACGGTTGTCGATCAACACCTGCCCGCTGCCTGGAGCAACAAAGCGAGGCAGCATATTGACCAGAGTGGTTTTGCCGCTACCCGAGCGCCCCACCAAGGCGACCGTTTGACCTGGTTCAACGACGATACTGATCTGGGCCAGCGTATCCACCTCAGCCTCTGCAAAGCGATGCGACACCGCTCTGAATTCAACTCGGCCGTTAACTCGGCCCTCGAAGCCTCCGGTGGCTTGATCAACCTCAGAGGGTTGATCGACCAAAATAAACACACTTTCGGCCGACACCAGCATCTTTTGGGTGCGACTCGCGACCTTGGTTAAGCGCTTAACGGGATCAAAAATCTGCGCAAGTGCTGCCATGAAGGCGGCAAAACTACCCACTGTTAAGGTACCGGCATTGCCTTGACTTAGCGCGACCGAGATCACCGCAGCAACAGCGATCGCCGTGACAACTTGAGTAATGGGGGTCAATGCCGCGTCTGACGTCGCAGCGCGCATATCAAAGCGCCGGAGGCGACCGCTGACATAGGCAAAGCGCTTACGCTCAAACGCATACCCATCAAACAGTTTCACTACACGCTGTCCGTCAATGCCTTCGTTCACAACACGCGTGAGTTCGGCGTTCATGTTGACGGTGTCTCGATTAATACGACGCATACGAGCAATAAAACCGCGCGAAATCAACACCGAAATCGGCATCGTCACCAAAATGATAAGCGTCAACTGCCATGACATGTACAGCAGCACTCCGATCATGGCGATCACCACCAGCGACTCGCGCACTACGACCGTCAAGACATCGGTGGCGTAGCTAGTGACGTTGCCTGCATCAACGGTGAAGCGGTTTAATAGGCGCCCGGTATCGCCTTTCTTGAACTCGCTGTCGGGCATCGATAATAATTTTTCGAACATATCGGCGCGCACGCCTAGCAAGACATTATTTGCCACCCAAGCCAACAAATAATCGCTGAAAAAGTTACAGACTCCTCTTAGGGTAATCAACGCAATAATGGCGAGCGGCACTTGCCAGACATACTCTGGCTTGGCACCCGAGAAGCCTTCATCCAGCAGGGGTTTCATTGCCACGGCAAGCGTGGGTTGCGTTGCTGCAGCGCCCGCCATAAACAGCACGGCGAGTGCCAGACCTTTCCAGTAGGCGCCAACGCGTTCGTAAATACGACGCCACAAAGTGATGCTCAAAGGAGATGATGAGCTAGCAGGGAGGCCGGTCAATTGAGTCAAAATAACGCTCTGGTAAGCACAAAACTGAAGTTTACCCGCTCTGGCTGGATACCAAGGCTCCGAGCGTCGAGCCTTTACGCTCGCCGCTTCGGCCTCAGGC
>CALCPT010000437.1 GCA_937897265.1 uncultured Alcaligenaceae bacterium | reverse complement strand
GTCGACGCCCCCGCGCTGCTGCTGCTCCGCGCCGTGTCCCCGCCGCCGGCACCCGCCGCCTGCTGCTGCTGCTGCTGCCGCTCCCCCCGCGCGCCCCCGCCCGCTCCGCGAGGGGGACGGTGCCGACGGCGCGGCCCTTCTCGTCGAGCGCCAGCGCGAGCAGGACCGGCGCGACAAGGAGTACCGGGAGGCTGCCCTGCGCCGGGAGAACGACTTGCGCGACCAGATGGAGCGCGACCACCGTTACGCGGGATGGATCGCACTGGCTGGAATGGTTGCGCTTTTGCTTTGGATCGCATTCACCTGGGGGGCATCATGAAAGCCTATATCACGCAACTGTGGCGCGATATCGTGACCGAGATTGGCAAAGAGTATCCAGACGTTGCTTTGTCGCATATGTATGTTGATAACGCTGCGATGCAATTGGTGCGCGCACCGCGTGATTTTGACGTGATTGTGACGGGTAATTTGTTTGGTGACATCTTGTCTGATGAGGCGTCAATGTTGACCGGTTCAATCGGCATGCTGCCCTCCGCCTCACTCAACGCCTCAGGGCAAGGCTTGTATGAGCCTAGCCATGGTTCGGCGCCCGATATTGCCGGTAAAGGCGTTGCTAATCCTTTGGCAACGATTTTGTCTGCAGCGATGATGTTGCGCTATTCACTTGACCAAGCCGCGCAAGCGGATCGAATCGAGCAAGCGGTTCGTAAAGTGTTGCAACAAGGGCTTCGCACGGCTGATATTTATGAGCAAGGCACAACTAAAGTTGGCACCGCAGCGATGGGCGATGCTGTCTTGAAGGCGTTGGGCTAAGCGCGTTGCCACAGCTTTCGCTCGCTAGGGCGGGCTAGACAGGCAAGTGACAGTGCAATTGACCTGCGCCTGTCGCAGGCAAGCGTAAGGAAGTCTCAGGTTAGGTAATAACCTTGGTGTTAACATATACGCTAAGTGTAGGTATTTAAACGATTTTTTGGTTTTTAACGATGAAACAGTCTGTTGGTTTAGTGGGTTGGCGTGGGATGGTCGGCTCGGTGCTCATGCAGCGCATGCGCGACGAGGGTGATTTTGCCTTGATCGACCCGGTGTTTTTTTCAACAAGCAACGCGGGTGGGCGTGCACCTGAGTGGGCCGGCGCCACGGCCTTACAAAACGCGTTTGACATTGACGCGTTAAAAAAGCTACCGATTATCGTGACCGCGCAAGGTGGCGACTACACCACCGAGGTCTATCCTAAGCTGCGCGCGGCGGGCTGGACAGGGACTTGGATTGATGCAGCAAGTACGCTGCGCATGAAAGATGATGCCATCATCGTGCTCGATCCCGTTAATCGCCCTGTGATTGACGCTGCATTGAAGCGCGGAGTCAAAAATTTTATCGGCGGTAATTGCACAGTCAGTTGCATGATGATGGGGTTAGCCGGTTTATTTAAAGAAGATCTGGTGCAGTGGATGACCAGCATGACCTATCAGGCAGCTTCAGGCGGCGGTGCGCAGCACATGCGTGAATTGCTCACGCAGTTTGGTTTGCTCAATGCGTCGGTTAAGGCTCAGCTCGATGACCCCGCTTCAGCGATTCTTGATATCGATCGAACCGTTCTCTCCTTGCAGCAAAGTGGTGAGTTACCCACTGAGCACTTTGGGATTCCGTTGGCAGGTAATCTTATCCCCTGGATTGATAAAGATCTGGGCAACGGAATGTCGCGCGAAGAGTGGAAGGGCGAGGCCGAAACGAATAAGATTTTGGGCCGTGGCGAGGGCTTTGGCTCAACGCCAATTCCGATTGATGGCTTGTGCGTGCGCATTGGTGCGATGCGTTGCCATAGTCAAGCGCTGACCATTAAGCTCAATCGAGATGTGCCGATCGATGAGATTACAGATATTGTCAAA
The DNA here is from genome assembly GCA_937897265.1 of uncultured Alcaligenaceae bacterium. Lineage (GTDB taxonomy): Bacteria > Pseudomonadota > Gammaproteobacteria > Burkholderiales > Burkholderiaceae_B > Zwartia. Next base: position 481 of record CALCPT010000437.1, on the reverse strand, counting down.
AACGGTACGGCATGGGCTAAGGTCGTGGCAAACACAAAAGACGCGACCCTTGAAGCTCTGTCACCGGTGGCAGTGACGGGCACCCTCGATATTCCTGTTGGCCGGATGCGGAAGTTATCAATGGGCTCTGAATATTTGGGCGCTTTTACCGTTGGTGATCAACTGCTGTGGGGTGCAGCTGAACCTTTGCGCAGGATGTTGCGTATTTCGTTGGGCGAACTGTAAGTCACTGGAGTGTCGTTATGCGCGATGAACTAAACATTGTCAGCCGTAAGTCTTTGCAGCTTGGTGCAGCGCTGGGTTTGACCTTTGCCGTTTGTGCGCAGGCGTATGCGCTTAAAGCTGGGCACGGTCGTGTCGATTCGTTACCGGGCGCGCCGCTGCAGGTATCGATTCCGTTACTTGAGGTGATGGCCGCAGACGTTGCGGCCTTGCGGGTCAAGGTGGCCTCGGCCGATGCTTGGGCTAAATCCGGGTTGAC
>CALCPT010000436.1 GCA_937897265.1 uncultured Alcaligenaceae bacterium | reverse complement strand
ACAGGCTCTTCCAGCCATCGCTTCGTCCAATAAACTCATGCGAAAAGCCAAGCATCAACTCAGGATGCTTGGCCAAATCCGCAATGCTACGCAGCTGAAGTTTTTGGGCGAGTTCGCGACGAACCGCCAACACATACGAGTTGTCAAAGCCAAGCAAGACACCGGCCTGAAGCCCGAGAGGCAACAGGCGTGCGTTGATCTCTGCAAGAGATAAGACCCGCTCGGTTTTCAAAATCTCGCGGGTGATCGTACCGGTGTATTCAGGGTAGAGGTCTATTTCGCCGCTGCGTAACGCCGATAACAAAATACCGGTATTACCCAAGCCAGACTTCAGCACCACGCGGTCGTGGCCGGCTGCGGTGACAACTTGGCTCACGACTTCGCCAAGAATATACGACTCAGTAAAGCGCTTTGAGCCAACCACCAGAGGCTGCGCAAACGAAATCTGCGTCAGCGTCTGCGCCAGCAGCAACACACCCAAACAGCCTAGTCGCCCAAGCCAGGTGAACATCTTGAGCATCACTCGCCGCGTCGTAGGAGATCCGATGATCGTCATCTTGGCGGTCTGAGCCCAGCCTCAGGCTTGGGCATGACTCGCCGGGCCACAGGTAACTCGGCGGGCATCATGTTGGGGATGCAAACCAAGCGTCAAGCTTGAGCATCACTCAATGATCAGACGTGTTGCTTGCGCCTCGCCAATGCTACCGATCACGGCTGCCTCATTAAACCCGTGTCGGCCAAACACCGCCAACACTTCAGGCACAGCCTCAGGCGAACAGCAGACCAACAACCCACCACTCGTTTGGGGGTCAGACAACAAGGTTTGGCAATCAGCAGGCAAACCCGCGGCCAGCTTGATCTCTTTGCCATAACCGTCCCAGTTACGACCCGAGGCGCCCGTCACCATCCCAGCCTTAATCAGAGCCGACACGTTAGGAAGCAACGGTACGTCTGCCCATTTAATATGCGCTGTCAAGTTTGCACCACGCGCCAACTCTAGCGCATGGCCAGCTAAGCCAAAGCCTGTTACGTCGGTCAAGGCATGCACACCCGATAACTCAGCGAGTTCAGGTCCGGGAGTATTCAGCTTGGTTGCATTAGCCAACATCGATTCATAGCCACTTGCATCTAAAGCTTCTTTTTTGAGTGCAGCCGATAAAATCCCAACGCCAAGGGGTTTGCCTAGCACCATCACGTCACCCTTGCGCGCACCATCATTGCGCTTAACGCGATCGGGATGAATCAGACCTAACACGACTAAACCGTAGATCGGTTCGACTGAATCAATCGTGTGACCACCCGCGATCGGGATCCCTGCTGTGTTACACACAGAGGCACCACCGGCGAGGATTTTTCCGATCGTATCGGTAGATAAGACGTTAATCGGCATGCCAACTAAGGCAAGCGCCAAAATCGGCTTACCACCCATCGCGTAGACATCACTGATTGCATTTGTTGCAGCGATGCGACCAAAATCATAAGGATCATCCACAATTGGCATGAAAAAATCAGTCGTTGCAATCAATGCTTGTTGATCGTTGATTTTGTAAACAGCCGCATCATCTGCCGTTGCGATCCCAACCATCAACTCTTTAGGAATCGGCATTTGCAAAGTGCCTTTTAAAATCTCAGACAAGACCGCAGGCGCAATTTTGCAGCCACAGCCGCCGCCATGCGAAAGCGAGGTCAGACGAGGTTCTTTGGTAGTCATGAGGGTTCCTTGAGTAAGAGGTCTTGGACGATTGTAATCAATCCGCTACGTTCACGAGCAGGCTCAAATAACGCGGCGCGGGCAGCACCCTGCCTTTGCAAGTCAACCACGAACGTTGGTTCATTTCTAAATTTCAATAGCAAGCTCGCTAATTCCTGCGCGTCACCGACTGTAAAAAATCCTGCATAGTCGTCACCCAGCATCCCAATGTTGCCCGCAATCCGCGAGGCAAGCACTGGCACACCGCTGCACAGGGCTTCCATAATGACATGAGCCCCACCCTCCATCACACTGGCGTGCACCAAGACGTGTGAGCGTTGAATGTATCGGCGCGTTTGTTCATGGCTGCGCGCACCTAAAAACCGGTAATTGGGATATTGAGACGCGGTACGATGGGCTTGCTGCGCTAGCGCCAGATCGTGCTCGCCACCAATATGATGCAACTCAATGTCGTGATGCGCTGCCAATACGGCGGCTGCCTCAAAAAAAGTTTGAGGTGATTTTTCAGGGCGCAAGTGACCAACCATCACTGCTCGCAGACGTCGTTGGGTTTTGGGTAAGGTCCGGCGATTAGTGGTCGATTGAAATAACACCTGAGCTTTATCGCGTAATTTGGCAGACAATTCAGCCACACCCGCCTCTTGCAACACCACAAGTCGCGCGGCCCAAACCAATGATTGTTGTGCCTGAGCGTCTTGCCTGATATCACGATAGAGATCGGTACCAGTCAGCACCACGACTAGCCCTTTTGATCCCCGTGCGGCATACCAAGCCGCAATTGAGGCATAGCTGCGTCGCGCATGCAAGGCAATCAAGATGTCATCGTTCTCGGCGCCATCCCACTCTTGAACGATTCGAACGTTACCAGTCGTTGCAAGCATGTTGGCGTAACGCTTGGCCGTCTGCCAATTACCATTGTTGGCACTTGCCAACGCCGGACTTACAATGACGATCTTAGGCTTGCGAGATTGAGCGGCTATGAACATGGAAGGTAACTGAGAGTGATGCGTCAGGCTAACGCCAAAGAGTTTACAGCGGCACTGCAAGAATTGCGCGCGCACACATTAAGTTCGTTTCGATGGTACGAGCACGCTAGCCACCTACACATACCTTACAAGCCAGAGCTCAATCCGCCGCTTTGGGAGCTCGGCCACATCGCCTGGTTTCAAGAATACTGGATCGCCCGCAACCAATACCGTCCTGCAGGCATAGCAGTGCACAGTGAATGTCCTAAAAAAGACTCTGTGCTTGCCAGCGCCGACCAATGGTTCGACAGCGCTAAAGTACAACACGCGACGCGCTGGGATCAACAGCTCCTGTCGCGCGACTTGTGCCTAAATTATGCTGCCCAAACCCTTGAGCAAACCCTTGAGCTATTACAAGACGACGCCAAGAACGGTTCAACACTCTATTTTTACTGGCTTGCCTTACAGCACGAAGCCATGCATCTTGAAGCAAGTGCCTACATGGCACAAGCACTAGAAATACCCTTTGAGCTTGTGTGGATAAAGTCGAAATCGAATGAAAACTCGAAGCAGTTGACTCCACAAACGTCCACCATACGCCTGCGCAAGCAGTTTTGGACACTCGGCTCTTCGTCAACTGGCTTTTGCTTTGATAACGAACTCATTTCTCGCCCTGTCGCACTCAATGCATTTGAGATCGACCTAGCACCAGTATGTTGGGCTCAATACACAAGCTTTATCTCCGCTACCGGACATCGCTTACCGCCATACGTTCGTCGCGCTGGCTCGGCCTTCGATATTCAAACCTTTGGTGTCTGGACGCCCATGAATATGCAAAGCCCGGCCGTTCATCTGTCTTGGGACGATGCCCAAGCCTATTGTCGATGGGCTCAGCGCCGCTTGCCCACTGAGGCCGAATGGGATTGTGCAGCTCGCACTACCTCAAACTTTAACTGGGGCGAAGTTTGGGAATGGACTGAGGATACATTTGAACCCTTCGAAGGCTTTGTAGTGCATCCCTATGCCGAATACTCAGTCCCATGGTTTGGGACACGCAAAGTTTTACGTGGTGCCGCCAGCGTCACGCATCCGGTGTTAAGGCACGTTCAGTATCGCAATTTCTTTACGCCAGAGCGTCGCGACATCTATGCAGGTTTCAGAACTTGCTCGATCTAGCGATCGATGTAGCGTCCTTTCCACGGGATCACATGCCTCACACCCCCCTTCGGAAACTCTGCATCACCCAAGCGTCTTGGGATCAAATGTACATGGCAATGCCAGACCGATTGCCCAGCGATTTCACCGCAATTCATGCCGATGTTGTAGCCACCAATGGTCGGATCAAGCGCATCAATTATTTTCTTTTGCGAATGAATCAGCGCATGAATCGCAACGACCTCAGCCTCGGTTAAACCAAAATAATCAATAGTGTGTCGCTTTGGAATAAACAAGGTATGAAAAGGCGTCACGGGATACGCATCTCGCGTCGCGTAAGCAAGGTCGTTTTCTTCAACGATACGCGTACGGTCTGTCAGTTGCGCGTCACAAAATAAGCAGCCAGCGACATGCTCAAGATTAGGCTGCCGCGTATCACTGATTGACGTAGTCATGAACTATTCTCAATTGATCGCCTCAACGAACAGACTTGGGCAAACGGGTATGTGTCACTTTTACAATCGAGGTCACTGGGATCCAGCTGCGCGTGATTTTGACGTAGTCTTCGACCAACAAATAGGTTGAACCGAGTTCGACCACGACGTACCCACTCGGCAGCGCACCGTCGTCAAGCAGGGAGACTTCAACACCACCGTTCACTGAGGTGATATTGATGTGCTGCCCGACCTTAAGTGGTTTGAAAATCTCGGCGGGCTGCGCGCCTGCAGGCGAGAATGAACCCAGCATCAACATGCAACAGAGCGAGACAAGATGAACGATTTTTTTCATTTGGCTCTTTTATCTCGCGGTACCGATTTTTCGCATTTTTCTAGCCTGACTCAAATCGTATCAATCGATTGCAGTAAATTTTTGCAATCACTCAAATTGACTCAGCTACGTCTCAAAATGTATACGCAGACTCCATCTCGCGCCTGATCTTGAACGCTGCAGTATTGGGATCCATCTGCACGTCATCCCAGCACAAGCTCTGCCCTTTTGCGACAGCCCGTACCACTTTGACACTGTGCGCCATCCCGAGCGGCAAGCCACCCATACGCTTCGAGGTGGAGGCAGGTAATAACTTACCCCAGACCGTGTAGCCGCCCTCACCATCGAGCATATCGCCTGGTTTCAAGTCACGTTTGGCGGTGGCCACTACGTCGGCGTTCCAGCCGGTGGCAACACCGGTGGCCTCGCCGCGCAAGGCCACGCTGGCAACGCTCATGCCAACCTCAAGCCCAATTAAGTGCCAGCGCTTGTACAACGTGAAATAACGCCCTGTTGGATCTGTATGTGCGTTGTACTCTTCAAAACAGTTCTTGATGTAGTCAGTCTCAGCCTCAACCGTTACCCAAACGCCCATGCGAATGTCGTACGGAATGACACGGCCGTCTTTTTCAAGACTTGAGATCACTTCGACCATGCCTTTACGCTCAAGCACGCCACCTTCGCTGATAGGTCGGGTCACAAAGGGAATATCTTCAACACTGGCAGGTGGATAGAGCAACCCATTGGACGGCACGCCTAACCCGGTTGCGTTTGAAACCGCGGTGCTTTCAATCGACGGCTTTGAACCATCTAAAAAGCTATTGAACATTTTTGGATTTAAGCCGCCCCGCTCGGCTTGCTCGGGCGTCAAACCATAAAAGCCCCAAACAGTTTCGGGTGTCGATTCAGAAAAATGCGGTAACCATTTGTGCCCACGACCTGCTGCCACGACCGGAAAGCCACAAGTACGCGCCCAGTCAACCAAATCACAAATCAACGCTGGCTGGTCACCAAAAGCCAGCGAGTAGACTACGCCAGCGGCCAAGGCGCGCGAACCCAGTAACGGGCCACAGAACGCATCCGCTTCAACGGTCACGTTGACAACGTGCTTTTTATGCGCAAATGCTTCAAGAATATGATCAACAGCATGCATCGGTGAGCCCGTGCATTCAACGACGACATCCACTAAAGGGTGACGAACCAAGGCCTGCCAATCGTCAGAAATAAAGGTCGTGCCATTTTTAGCGGCATCATCTAGCGACTTGGCTTGCAGACGGGCAGGCTCCCAACCAACGCGCGCAAGGTTAGTGCGAGCAGCCGTCGGAGAC
>CALCPT010000435.1 GCA_937897265.1 uncultured Alcaligenaceae bacterium | reverse complement strand
GCGAAGACACTCTTTCCCTACACGACGCTCTTCCGATCTGTTGACACGCAGATGCATGTTTTCCAAGCTGGGCATTTCTTTATTCGCTCTGATCTCGAACACGTCGTGGACACCCTAAAAACGATCTTGCCGCTCTCGCAAGCAGGAATGGCTGCTACGCAAGGCGCCTAAAGACAAGCAAGCTTACCTTTCTGAGGATCAACATGTTAAACCTTAAAGAATTTCACGGTCGCATCATCGATCTCGATACACATATTCAACCTTCACCCGGAAATTACGAGCTTGCCGGTGGCGAAGTTGGGCGTAATTTTGCTAAACGCTTTGATGAGGTAATCAAGACGTTACCGAAAGACGAGGCTGAACAGATCATCGCTCGTTCAGGCAAAGAGTTTTCTGAACTCACCGATGAAACCGTTTGGCGCACGAAGGGATCCGCAGCACCAGGTGCATTCAATGCTGATAACCGAATCAAGACCCTTGATTACATGGGCGTCAGTCGAAGCTTTATGTTTTCTGATCCAGGCATTCAAACCGCAGCCTTTGCCGATAATGCGCTTGGCATTGCCACAATGCGCCATTGGAACGATTTTATTCTGAACCTCGGCAAGCGAGATCCAAACCGCTTGCGCGCAGTTGCGATCATTAACACGCACAATGTTGATACTGCAGCACAAGAAATTGAGCGTGTGCTTAAAGCGGGCGGTCGAGCCTTTGTGATTGCAAGTTCGGTGGCACCTGGCAACGCCTCACCCGCGCACCCTGCCATGGATAAAATCTGGGGCATGGTTCAAGAGGCTAACGCGACAATCATGCTTCACCTAGGTGGCGGACGGGCAGTCGGTGACGAGTTCGACTTTCTCAAAAATCCGAACTGGGATAAGGGTATCCCACACTTTAGCCAACAAACAGAAGCGGTGATCTCTGAAGGGGATGCAATGAATCCCTTCACTGCCTGCGCCATGTTTTACGCACCACAGAATTTTATTTCTACACTTGTCCTAGGTGGCGTATTTGAGCGTTTTCCAAATCTGCGCTTCGGCGCGATCGAACTCGGGGCGATGTGGTTAGGCCCAATGGCCGCGCATCTGGATAACGTGATGAAAATATTCAGAAGGCGTATGTCTGGCGTATTGTCTCTCAAGCCTTCTGAATATGTGAGCAGAAACATTCGCGTCACCCCATACTGGTTTGAAAATGTCGCCGATTACATTGATCATCATGGGCTCGCCGACTGCTATTGCTATAGCAGTGATTTTCCTCACCCTGAGGGGGGCACTCGCCCCATGCAAGACTTTGAAGAGCGTATTGGGCGCTTGGGGCAAAAAAGTGCCGAAGCGTTTTACGTGACAAACGCTGAGTGGGTATTGCCAGAACTGAAGTGAGACCTTTGAGTACTCTGGCAAAACTTTAGGGCTTGCGTAAGACACCGTCAACATAGAACCAACGGCCGTTAGCTTTAACAAAACGGCTGAGCTCGTGCAAGCGAGTGGGTTGGCCCTTTAAGCGGCTGAGCGCCACAAACTCGACCTCAGCCTGCGTCTCGCTCAGCACTCTGTACGCCCTGACCTCAAGGCCTAGCCACTTGACGTTAGGCTCAAGGCTCAAATCTGCAGGGCATGTGGTGTCTAGCCAAGTTTTTTGTAGATAGTCTGCCCGACCCAGTACAAAGGCGCTGTAACGCGAACGCATCAAACTCTCGGCGTCTGGCGCCGGCATCGTGTCAAAGTGATCAAGATAACGTCCGCAGCACTGGCTCAGCAAAAGTAATTTGTTTTTATTTTTTCGTCCGCAACAGCAGAGCATAACGTCTCGCAGCGTGTTTATTGAGATTTTGAGTGTGTCACTAAAAACGCTGGCACCGTCAAGCCCCAGTGAATTGCGGCTGCGCGCATTAAAAACGTCACGGCCGTGCAGCCAATCAAGATCTCTATCGCGCGATGAGGATAAAAATGTAGACTTACCATCAACAACAAGCACCCAAGCGCCACAGGAATCGCGTACAACTCGGTGGACATTAACAAATTTTTTCTACCCGCGATGACGTCACGCATGATGCCTCCGCCAATCGCAGTGATCACTCCCAAAATGACTGGCGCCAACGGCCAGCCAAAAGCCATTTCGTAAGTTTTCATAGCCCCCTGTATCCCAAATAGAGCGGCTCCGAGGCCATCTAGGTAAAGCATCAACTTAAAAATCTGCGGCTGAGTAAAGAACGAGCGTCCGACGAAGGCCAGCAAACTCGAGAATATGGCGACCCGAACAAACACCAAATCCTCGACCCAAAAAGGCTGTACGCCCAACAAAAGATCGCGTACCGTGCCCCCTCCCACTGCGGTAATCACACCTAGCACCATTACGCCAAAAATATCTACACCTCGATCAGCGATTGCCAGCACAGCTGTGATGGCAAACGCCATGGTGGCGACAATCGCCAGCCAAAACATGATGACATCGATTGAAGCCTGGGGATTTAACATGCACATGACCTTCGAAAAAACGTGACATACCTCAAGTCAGACAAAGCAGTCTTACCAGCTGATTCAAATCAGTCAGAACTTGCGCGCACACACCTAAACGCGCGATGACTTGTACCAGTCTTTGACCGCAGTGACGTAACGCGCCACGCCTTGGTCGACAGAGGCGGATTCTAACGCACCGTAAGACAGACGCTGATAGTTCGCCTTTGTTGTATCAAATAACCCAAAGGTAAAGCCAGGTACCGACACCACTTTATGGGTTTGCGCCATGGCACGATTAAACGCAAGACTTTCCGTACCAGCAGCTAAACCAGGAAGTTTAAGCAGTACATAAAACGCACCTTGTGTCTTTGGAAACGTTATCAACTCACCCAAGGCTTCGAGACGTTCGTATACATTTTTGCGTACGATCGAAAGCGCATCGATTTTAGGTTGCACCCAAGCTCGGCCAAACTTCAATACTTCAAGCGCCAACATTTGCGATACGACAGGCGCACAAATCAAATTGGTATCTTGTACTTTATTCATGGCGTCTAGCAGATCTGCCGGAAACACCACATAGCCGATACGCCAACTCGCCATACCGTAATTCTTTGACATGGAAAAGAACGAAATAGTGTGCCGATGCGCCCCTGGCAACGATGCTGGTGAAAAGTGCTCAGCGCCGTCGTAGGTAAAATATTCATAGGCTTCATCGCTAAAGTGATAAATATTTTTTGTAGCACAGAGCGCATTCACGGCCGTTAACGACTCTTTTGAGTACACCGCGCCGGTTGGATTGTTAGGTGATACCGTAATGATCGCCCGAGTGCGTGGCGTCACTGCAGCGGCAAGTGCCTCAACGTTTAAGCTCCAATCATCATTGACCGGCACCGGTACGGGCACACAGCCAACCATTCGAATTGCCATCTCTTGGTTGAAGTAATACGGAGTGGGCAAAATAAATTCATCACCCGGATCACCTACTGCAAGTAGGCAATTCAAGAAGGCCATATTGCTGCCGGCGGTGACCATGACGACCGAATCACGCCCACAATCGATATTATTTTCGTCTGCTAGCTTTTGTGTCAACGCGTCGATCAAGGCCGGGTGACCAATAATCGCTTGGTATTTATTGAGCCCTAGATCACTCATCAAACCAGGTAACGCCGCAACAGCTTGGGCGGGAGGGCCGTAATTGACTACGCCTTGCCCTAAAGAGATTGTGCTAGGATTATCACGCACCAAGGCGGCAATCGCAGGCATCACCGGGATATCGACCGAAGCGATACGATGAGAGAACCGTTTCATCGACGTTATACCTTTGTCAGCCACCCATGAGTGTCAGGCGTCAGACCGCGCACTGCATCAAAATAAATTTTCTGCATTTTTTTCGTGATTGGTCCAATCGCACCATCACCCACAGGCAAACGATCAATTTTTACCACCGGTATGATTTCTTGCCCCGTACCACACAAAAAAGCCTCGTCAGCAAAATACAACTCACTGCGATCGACTTCACGCTGTACGACCGCCTGACCTGTCGCCTCTTCGTATAAGGTAATGATGGTGTCGCGTGTCACACTTTCTAAAATATTGCTACCGATATTGGGGGTGATCAACTTACCTTCTCTGACCATAAAAAAACAAGCGATGGGTGCTTCAGACACTTTGCCAGCTGGCGTCAACATCAAGGCGCCATCGTAGCCATCTGACTTAGCCTGCAATTGGGTTAACCGTGCATTGTGATAGTTTGCAGTGGCTTTGATACGCGGTGGGCTGGCGTTATCAGACAAACGACTCCAAGAGCTCACGCCTAAACTCATACCCGTGTCGGCAAACTTCGGCCGCTCGCGAGGTGAGGCTGCAGCGGTATAGCCAACGGGCCCCGTTTGAGCCATGAGTCCAAGGGCTTCGATATAGACCAACAATCGGATATACACATCGTCATCAGGTTCATTCGCACGAATCAAACCTGAAAGCGCCTCACGCATACCGTCTTCGGTCAATGAGTGATCAAAGCGCATCACCTTCATGCCAAGCAACAAACGCTTGAAGTGTTCGGCGAAGCGAAAAATCTTAAACTCACCCGTGGTGGGATTGCGATAAGCACGCAAGCCCTCAAAGACAGCGGTTGCATAGGTCATCCCCAAAGACATCGGGTGCACACTTGCCTGCTCGTAAGGCAGCAACTTGTCATTTTGTAAAATAATTTTGGGTTGCCACATAGACTTAATCCTTTTTTAAATTCAATTCTGGGATGAGTTTTCCCATTTGACTATAGACACCTGTCACCGAGGCGGTGAAGGCGGCGTGATCAAGATAAGCAGGTGTGCCTTTTAGCTTGTTCACCAACTCAAGAAACCCAGGCGTACGCACCATATCGGCGGCCGCGGACTCCCACTCTTTAATGATCTCTGGTGGCATTGCTGCGGGGCCTGCAATCCCATAAAAGATAGGTACTGAAATCGGAAAGTTCAGCTCTTTATAGGTCGGGACCTGAGGATATTCGGGGATCTTATCTGGGCCGCTCTCTGCCAAGAGCCGAATCGTACCGGCGGCGGCATGTGGTGGAAACTCTGCCGCAACCAATGCCTGAATTTGCCCGCCAAGCAAACCATTCATTGCGTCTGCACCGCCCTTATAAGGCACATAGGTTGCTTGTATGCCCGCAGCACGAAACGCGGCTTGGGTCGAGATATGCGTGCCACCATTGGTCGCTGCGGTTGACCAAAATAACTTGTTTGGATTGGCCTTTGACCAAGTCATCAGCTCTTGCATGGTCTTGAAGGCTGAATCCGACTTTACAAACAACGGTTGCGCACTGACCAAGGTCTGAAATAAGTAGGTGAAGTCTTTGCCCGGATCGTAGGTCTGGGGCTGAAAATACGGAGCAACTGTAAAAGGACTGGTCGTTGCTAACGCAACGGTGTAGCCGTCAGGCTTGGCACGCGCCAGCAGACTTGTCGCGATGGTGCCACCGGCCCCTGGTTTGTTATCAATAATGACTGGTACCTTCCAGCGTTCGCGCAAGTAATCTGCGATCCAACGCGACGACATATCTCCGCCACCACCTACTGCAAAGCCCACAATGATGGTAATTGGCTTAGACGGAAACTTTTCAGCTTGCTGTGAAAAACAGGGTGTCGCTAGCAAACAAGACGTGAGTACACTGAGACAAATTTTTTTTGCAAAGAGCTTGAACACGATACACCTCTATAGGATCATGATTGATGCGACGCCTTAACCCCGCATCGCCTTGAGTTGCTGCGAATACCCAGAAGGATCAATTTGCACATCGATCACACTGGGGCCCTGATGCCTTAACGCCTGAGTTAAGGCCTCGTGATATTGCACTTCGTTAGTTGCCTCAAAGCCTTTACCGCCCAGCGCTTGCATGGCTTGAGCAAAGTCATGTTTGCCCCAACGCACGCCGCGACTGGGAAGCTGTTTGCTTTGTTGTTTGATATCAATCAGCGATAACGCACTATCGTTAAACACAACCACAATTAAGCGCGCACCTGAATCAATAGCTGTGCAAAGCTCGCCCAAACACATCATCAGCCCGCCATCACCGGTAAAACAAATGACAGGTTGCTCGGGTTCGGCTAAAGCCGCTGCAATTGCTGCCGGTAGAGCAAACGCCATGGTCGCCAAACCATTTGAAATTAACACGTCACCTGGCTCAGTGACAGCAAAAAACGCCGTTGCAGAGAACATATGTGCCCCTGCGTCGACTGACATGCGTGGTCGGAATTTTTGCTCAGCGTATGCTTGCGTCGACAGTTGCACCAATCGATCAGGGGCGACGCCGAACTGAACGGGCGGATAAGCAAGGCGCGCCAAGACATCGCGGCGCAAAACGTCGATTTGCTCAGAGGACCAACTCGACAGATAGCCGGTGAGCTGGTCATTCAAGGCATGCACATGTTGTGTTAAATCACGGCTAACACGCGCTAAGGGCTTGATGTAATGGATGTCATGCAGCGCGTTCGATAACTCGACAGCGGGCCTGTTATAGGGCCACGGTTGTAAGATCATTTCTACTGGATCTAAACCCACCATGACCATCAAATCAGACTGCGCCAAGCAGTCTGCCTCTTGAATCCCTCCGGTAAAAATGCCTACGACTTGAGGATCAAGATCCGAAATCACTCCTTTCGCTTTATATGTTTGCAACACGGGGCACTTTAAGGCCTTTGCCAGTTGCCTAACTTGAGTCGCACACCGTCGCGCCTCGAGCCCAATAATCAGCACAGGCTTTTTAGCAAGCTTAATCTGCTCGGCAATGTTTTGCAGTGCGACACGTTCAAGCGCGTTGACGGACTTGACTGGCGCGGCAATCTGCGGCGCATCAATCAGTCTGCGTGCGACCTCACCCGTCAGTTCAATATGCACGGGCCCAAGCGGAGCCTGAAGAGCAAGCGCAATGATTGCCTCAATCTCGGCTGCGGGTGCGTCAGACTCAAGTCGGGTCACTCCTTTGACAACCGGTTGCAATAGAGCCTTTTGATCAAAGACTTGATGGGTGATGTAAGTGAGCTGTTTGTCAGTAAAACCATCCGTAATCACAAGAACAGGAGCACGGTCCAGCTTTGCGTAAGCGACACCGTTGGCGGCGTTCGCCACCCCAGGGCCCTTAGTCATCAACGCCACACCTGGGATGCCCGTCGTTTCGGCCAAAGCACCAGCCATCATCACGGCCGCATTTTCAGTTTTTGTCAGGGTGAAACTGATGCCGACTTCGGCTGCAGCCTCAATTAAATCCAAAGACGAACCTCCACCCGGCAAACCAAACATTTGGCGTACCCCTGCTCTCGCTAAGGCTTGCGCCAGAGCTTGTACGATCGTAATTTGTGATGTTGTATTCAAGATGATTACCGTTTGCTTCAATTAAGTGTTGGTGCAGTCGAGTCGACCAGGGCTAAGGCGTTACGTTTATGAGAGGGATCGCGTCAATGACCTGTCTGAGCAGTCGGATCAACGAGTTGAATCAACATGTTGTGATGTTGATCAATCTCGACGCGCGCATACTTTGGAACCACCACCGTGGATTCACGCTCTTCGACGATCGCTGGGCCTTCAAAGTGCATACCGGTCTTTAGCGCATAACGGTCATAGACCGGAGTCGATACAAAGTCTTTACTAAAAACGCAGAAGACTTCGCGCCGGTTTTTAATTGCAGCGGCTGCAGAGGTGTCAGACGCCTCAGTGTGAATCAGGTTTGCCTTGAGCTGTTCAAGTAATTTAGGTAGCGGCCCCTGCACTACGACACGCCAAGACACTACCTCTGCTGGCGTATCGGCTTCGATACGACCATACAAATTTTGATAACAGCGATTAAATTCTTCAGATAAGTGTTGCTTAAACGACAGTTTGAGCCGGCCCATCGAGACTGGTACCTCAACCTCATAGCCTTGGCCCACATAGCGCATCGCGGCACTGACATGGCTGGTACACAACGCCGCAGCTAAGCCTGACTCGGCAAGCATCGCCAGACCTTTCTGTTTTAAACCGTCAATTAATTGCTCAACGCTCTGCTCTTCTAACTGTAGAACCGGCGAGACAGAGGCCTGTACAAACTGAAACGACATTGGCGAAGCCAAGAACCCAAAGGCAGAGGCAACGCCAGCGCCCATCGGCATCACCAAGCGCTCAATTCCAAGCTTAAGCGCAACATGGCACGCGTGCACGGGCCCCGCACCACCGATAGGAATCATCGCATAGCTCGAAGCTTTTAAGCCTTTTTCAAGCGCATGAATACTCGCGGCCTGCGCCATGGTCTCATTGACAGTTTCATGAATACCGAACGCCGCTTCAGTTACCGTCACCTCAAGGTGAGTGGCAATTTGTTTGTGAATACAGTCGCGCGCCGCAGCCAAGTCTAAGGTCATCGAACCACCCAAGAACGAATTGGCATCCAAATAACCCAAGACGAGATCGGCATCCGTCACCGTCGCATCTTGCCCCCCTTGCCCATAACAGGCAGGGCCGGGCACGGCGCTTGAACTGTCGGGGCCCACCTGTATCAACCCCAAACTATTGATACGCGAAATACTTCCCCCGCCCGAGCCGATTTCAATCATGTCGATGGATGGCACTTTTAGAGGGATGCCACTGCCTTTTTTAAAGCGTTGAAGACGGGCCACTTCAAAATCCGTAGTCACGGCACTTTTTCCGTCGTCAATTAAACACGCCTTTGCGGTGGTACCGCCCATATCAAAGCAAAGGATCTGCGTTAAATCGGCCATTTGACCGATCAAGGACGTCGCTTGCACACCACCCGCTGGCCCTGATTGCACCAACCTGATGGGATACTCAATCGCCGTATTAAAGTGCACCGTACCGCCATCGGATTGCATCAAATACAAATCTTGATCGATACCGAGCTGCTTGATACCAGCCATCAAGGCCGAGATATATTTTTTAAACAACGGCTGTACATACGCATTACAAACCGTCGTGGCGGTACGCTCGTACTCGCCAATTTCTGGCATCACCTCGCTAGAAATACAAACTGCAACGTCAGGCAAAAGCGTAGCGAGCGCCTGTTTAATCTGAATTTCGTGCTCGGGAAACTGAAACGAATGCAACAAACAGACTGCGACAGCATCAACCTGTGCGTCTTTGATCGCCTGCGCGATTTGGGGCAGCGTTGAGAGATCTAAGGCAGTCACCACCGAACCGTCATGCCCCACGCGTTCTTTAATTTCGAAGCACAGCGACCGCGGCACTAACGGCTCAACAGGCGTCAAAAATAAATCATAAATATCGTAGCGCCATTCACGACCGATTTGAAGAACATCGCGAAAGCCCGCTGTTGTGATCAGCGCCGTACGTACGCCCTTACGTTCGATCAGCGCATTGGCAACCAAGGTGGTGCCGTGAATCACGTTTTGAACGTCGCTCGCTTGCACCTCATTATTCTCAAGAATCAACTTGATTCCCGTTAAGACTCCTACCGAGGGGTCCTGCGGTGTTGTTAACACCTTTTCATTACGCAGCTGCCCCTTCGCATCGACCATCACCAAATCCGTGAAGGTTCCACCGATATCCACACCAATGCGAAAAGGTGCCAACAGTGGCTTAAGCGTCTGACTCATGCTTCATTCCTTTTTGCGACTGACACCAAGGCCTCGACTTGCGTTCCAGAGAGGCCATATTCTTTCTGCGCGCTTTGGGCAGACACCACACCATCTTGAAGATCCCTTGCTAACGCTTTAGGGTCTCGCTTAAGAGGGGAAAACATACCGCCCCCACCCGGAGTCTCGAAGGTCACAATCTGACCCTTATTGATCGTAGTCACTGATTTACCGGGGATGCGTGTGCCGTCAAGCAAGTCAACCCCCAATCGGCCGTCCACACCACCTAAAAATCCACGTGGCGGGTACTTGATTCTTTCGTGCCGGATCATGAAGGTCAGTGGCTCTGGCGATAAAGATTGAAACGACAACCGCTGCCCCATACCGCCGCGATACATCCCAGCACCACCACTATCGGTAATCAGGCTTTTTTCTGTCATCAACATCGGCGTTTGATTTTCAAACTGCTCGATGGGATTGTTCGCGATGTTGGTCGGAAAGCTCAAACAGGCTGGGCCATCGCTGTGCGCGCGAGCCCCATAGCCACCACTCATAAAAAACATTTTTACAAATTTTCGATTTGAACGATCTACGCCTTTAAAGTAGACATTCCAGATCGGCGAACCGCTATCAGCGATCACTTTATCTGGGATGATTTTGGATAAGGCACCAAAAATCACAAACGGTAAGTAGTGCCCAGATAAATGTCGACCCCACACAGGGGCTGGTCGAGTCGGATTGACCAATGACCCTTCTGGCGCCAACAAGGTCAAGGGCCTTAACCCGCCATCATTATTAGGCGAGCCGGGGTCAAAGGCGCACTTGATGGCATACGCACTGTAGGCAAACGTAAAGTTGTATACCGAGTTGATCGGCTTATCAATTTGCGGATCCGTACCCGCGAAGTCAACCAAAATATCAGAGCCTGTTTTTTTGATCGAACAGCAAATTGTCAGTGGCTTATCAAAGCCATCGGCAGTGACCTGATCGGTGCACTCACCATCAGGTATCGCCTCTAACATTTTACGCATGCTCAACTCAGAGCGCGATAGGATCGAATCCGTCACCCGCTTGAGGTCATCGATTCCCTCTTGCTGTAGAAGATTTAACAGCTTGGTTTGTGCCAAGTCATAGGCTGCAAATTGCGCACGAATGTCGCCTAGCGTTTCATTGGGCTCGCGCAAGTTTTCTTGCAAAAAAGAAATCACATCAGTATTTTCTTCACCGCGCCGAACGATTTTTAGAATTGGGATACACAAGCCCTCTTCATACGAATCCTTTGCGAAGGGAGACGGTGCGCCGCCAATATCGACGGTATGAAAGGTTGACCCCACAAACGCCACGAGCTCGCGACCGCGAAAAATGGGGCGCACCATAGTGATGTCATTTAAGTGCCCGGTGCCGAGCCAAGGGTCATTCGAAATTAAAACATCGCCCGGTTCTAGACTGTGCTGCGGATGCTTTTGCAGCATCGCCTGCAGGGTTCTGGGCATCGTCCCTAAAAAGGACGGAATCGATCTAGATGATTGAGCGAAGACTCGACCGTCAGCATCCATCAGCGAACAAGCGAGATCCCAGTTCTCGCGCACGACGACTGAAAAAGATGTACGCACGAAGGTTTGTGCGACCTCATCCATCAAGCCGGTTAAACGCCTCCAGACGATACCGAGTTGAAGTGCACTGATCTCTTTACCCATTGTCTACCTTATAATTTTTTCATGTTTTGAAACCGCAATTGTTGCGCGCCTTCAAGTTTGGTGAGGTTCAGCGCAGTCGATTACTGTATTGAACAGCATCTATCGGCGCATCACACACGTCATCTCAAACACATCACCGCAACACACTGCTGGGGGCTATGCAAAACACACTTTACCGCCCCGTTAAATGGCCGGCAAATAGTAAAACTTAGCGATGATTTAATCAATTTTCGCGCCAGAGCGCTTAATCACCTCGGCCCACTTTGCCGTTTCACGTTTTGAAAGCTCAGAAAACTCTTCTGGCGTACTCGGTGAAATTTCTGCGCCTAAAGATTTGTATTTTTCAATCAACTCCGGATTTTTTAACGCTTGTAAGACCTCAGCATTTAAACGTTTGACAATCTCTGGGGGTAAATTCGCCGGGCCAATCAAACCGCCCCATGCGACCACTTCGTAGCCGGCAAGGCCTTGCTCTGCCACCGTGGCAATCATCGGAAATGTTGGCGAGCGTTTATTGTCAGTGATGCCGATACCGCGCATGCGCCCTGCCTGGACGTGCGGCCCGGCCACTGGCGAATTACTCAGAGCTACCTGAACCGAACCGCCCATCAAATCCGTCAACATCGCTGGTGCAGATTTATAGGGTACGTGTAACAAGTCGATACCCGCTAAGCTGCGAAAGTACTCCATCCCAAGATGCGAGGTTGTGCCGTTACCGTCCGAGCCGAACACCACCTTACCCGGATTCTTTTTGGCGTACGCGATGAGCTCTTGAACTGAGGTGACCGGTAAGTCGTTATTCACAACCATTAAGTTCACCACACGCAAGGCGTTTGCGATCAAAGTCAGGTCTTTTTCAACGCTGTACGGCACCTTGGTCAGCAACGATATATTGGTCGCTAACGAGACCACGTTGCCATAGGCTAGGGTGTAGCCATCGGGTGCTGAGCGCACCAGATCCATGGTCGAGATCACATACGAGGCACCCGGCTTGTTATCAATCACAATCGGCACGCCCATTTGCTTGGACATCTGTGCGCCCAAGGTACGCATCAACACATCGGGCGCGCCACCAGGTGCAGAGCCCACAATCAAGCGAATCGGTTTTTCGGGATACGCTGCAAAGGCGTTAAACGCCATCAAGCCAATCAAGCTTGCAAGACAGGCCAACCGTGTCGATAAAATTTTCATGGAAGTCTCAGTTAGAAGTGGATCGCATTAGCCTAGAATGTACAACTAAAGCTAGCATAGAATTTTGATTAAAAAGGAGTGTTTCATGGCGCAAACGCCAGCCAAAAGCCAGCAGTTAGACTTGGGCGACCGCGAGTCGATTTATCAACCCACACAAAAAGGGCTGATATTTCCAGAAAAACCCACCGGCATGTCGATCGCACAAGAGCGTCACCACCGCAAAGAGCGCCTGGTTGCGGCGTGCCGCGCCTTTGCATTACAGGGCTTTGACTATGGGTTTGCAGGCCACTTAACCGTTCGCGATCCACAGCACCCTCACCTGTACTGGACGAACCCCATGGCTGTGCATTTTTCACAGGTCAAGGTATCAAATCTGATTTTGGCGGATCACCAAGGCACCGTGGTTGAAGGCGACTACGCGATCAATCAGGCGGGCTTTGTTTTACATGGTGCGGTGCACGAAATGCATCCCGATATCATCGCGATGTGCCACGC
>CALCPT010000434.1 GCA_937897265.1 uncultured Alcaligenaceae bacterium | reverse complement strand
CGCTCTTCCGATCTTGGCTCGTCATTCAGATTTTTAGGCAAGTCAACAAAGACGACTGCCGTTCGAGCCTGCGGATCAACGGTCGGCCCAATCACACGAACCGTACCGTGCAGGCCAGGCGCCCCCTTGGGCAAGCTCGCCGGAAACACGCTGACTGCCATCCCAACTTTAATCTGGCTGAGCTCTTCAGAGGTGACGTCAGCGCGCCACTCAAGACGGCGTTGCCGCACCATCCGAAATAACTCAGTGCCTGGCGCAACGACCGACCCCACCGTAGCGTGTCGCATCGAAATCACCCCCTCGTCGGGCGCACGCACCTCAGCATATTTCAGTCTTAACTCTTGCACGTTTACCTGAGCTGTCGTGGCCTCGAGTCGTGCTTGAGCGGTTTGCTCAGCCGTCAGATATTGATTAATTTGCTGTGCGGATAAGGCACCCGAATTTTTTAGACTACGTGCACGTGCAGCATTGGCTTTTGCATCGGCCAACGCGGCTGCGGCCTCGGCCTGTTGGGCTTTTTGTACGGCCAAGTCAGCCAGCACGGTATCGGTTGCAAAGACCGCGAGCACTTGATCTTTCTGAACGATGTCGCCAACGTTGACAAGCACGTCAGCCATTCGCAAGCCCCCAACCTGCGCACCAATCAAAGCCTCTTGCCATGCTGCGACGCTACCATTCGCCGTGATCACCGCTGAGATTGGCGCGAGCACAGGATTCGTCACCGTTACGGTCAAACCGGCGCGTGGCGCATCTTGGCTGGCAAACGCAAGGGGTGGCACTGTGGCAACGCTAGCCAAACTCAACAGACCGCTCAACACCAATTTGTTGAGACTAGAACGCAGTTGAAATATCATGGTTTTGAATTGCCTATAGTCATATCTTTTAATGCCGTTTGGGCAAGGCCATTCACGGCCATCGAATCTGTCAATGTCCAGCCGCCACCCACTGCGCGATACAAAGCAATCATCGCGTTGACACGATCACGACGCACTGAGGCCAAAATGTTATCGGCATTTACCGAGAGCCGCCTGACCTCTTCAAGATCCAGAATGCTCGCCAAGCCAAATTTGAACTTCTCTTCAGACGCCGTCAAAGATTGGCGGTAGCCTTTAGCCGATATCTCGGCCTCGGTGTCGCGTAACGACAAACTGTTCAGACGAATCAAGGCGTCTTCAACCTCGCGAACCGCACGACGCGCCTGACTGCGGTAATTCACTTCAGCAGCTTGATAGGCAATTTTGGCAGTATCGACATTCGCTGCCCGGCGGCCTGCATCGAAAATAGGCATGCTCAGCGACGGGCCAATCGACCACGTTGTTGCACTAATTGCCAGATTGGCCGTGCTGAAATCTAAGGGTCCAATGCTCCCTAACAGCGACAGTCTTGGAAACCGCTCGGCCTCACGAACCCCGATATCAGCGCTGGCGGCGGCTAACTCGCGCTCGGCAGCGGCAAGGTCGGGGCGTTGCGAGAGCACTTGTGCCGGCACTTGCTGCACGGCCGGCATCGAGGGCCTTGGCAAAATCTTCGACTGAGGCGCTAAGCGCACCCGCAAGTCGGCCTCAACCAAACCCGTTAACGCGACCAACGCTTTCACTGACAAGTCACAGTCGGCTTGTTGCGCAACCCAGCGCCCTTGACCCTCGGCCGCACTGGCACGGGCAAGCGCTGCGTTGGCGGGCGACTGAAACCCCGCGGCGGACAGTTGCTCTGTGAGCTTAGCGGTACGAGCGCGAGACGTGGCGTCTGACAAGGCTAGGGCCGCAAACTGCTCACAAGCCCGATAATTGACATATAAATTCGCAGTATCGGCGGCAACTGCAATGCGAGCGTCGTGCCAGTTGGCAACCTGAGCCTCTAACCTCGCCCGAGCGGCCTCGCTTCCGCGGGCCAAACCACCAAATAAATCGAGCTCCCAACTAGACTGCAACTGGGCTTGACTAGTGGTAGCCAGCGCAACGGGCCCACCCAACTGAAACGTACCGCGCGTCAGACCTGCCGAACCGTTAACAACCGGCAGAGCCGCCGCGTTCGTCCCGACCAGCAAAGCGCGCGTTTGAGCAATTCTGAGAGCCGCCTGCGCCATCGTATTGCTTTGTTCTTGCGCGGCAGCAATCAGCGCCACCAAAGTCGGATCATTGAACTGACGCCACCAGTCTTGCAGCGAGGCAAGATCGCCGCCATGGGCGATTGGAGGTTGCCAGTCTTGGGGCTGGTTAGGCACCTTGGTGGCGCGTTCTGCGTCGTAATCGGGACCTAAAGTCATACAGCCCACTAACACGCCAGTCGTCACCAAACAAACCGCTAAGCGAATCAAAAAAACGGCCTTTAATGACATAGTGTGTGAGGGGCAAAAAAACAGCAAAATGACACGGTTACGCAAACGACGAACCTTAAGACATCTTAAGAAAAGAACGCCAGCCAACTCGCAGAAACCTGACGAAACTGCGAATACCTAAGTTTAATACGCAAAGGCTATGAATTTGGTTCAAGCTGATGCAAACGGGTGGTGGCAGACGCAAATCCTCGGCGAATGAACCGTCAACAGCAGGAGCAGCAAGCCAAACGCCGGAATAGCACGCAAATTTTCACAATAAAAATGCCAAAGACACAAAAAACACCGTTAACACTAAATTATTCTTTTCTTGCAGAAATTACTGCAGACTGCTGATCGATCGTTTAGGATAGCGAACAATAACAAGAGACGTTCAACGCCTCACTTCGGAGACAGATCTTGGGTAACCGCCTGCTTGCGCGACGATCGAGCGATACGATCGCGGGTCACATCGAGCCATTTTTCAGCTCGTCTGCCCTGTCTCGGTGTCTGGTTCTGCTTCTTGCAGCCTTAAGCT
>CALCPT010000433.1 GCA_937897265.1 uncultured Alcaligenaceae bacterium | reverse complement strand
TAGACCCCGATGGTCTGACCCCGCGTGAGGCTCACGAATTGATTTATGCATTGAAACAGCTGCTCTAAGCCTCGCGCTCAATTGCCAGCGTGAGGCGCGGGCAGTAAACTTGCCGCCATTAAAATGCGCCCAGAGGCTTAAGACATGGCATTTGTCGTTACTGAAAACTGCATTAAGTGCAAATACCAAGACTGCGTAGAAGTCTGCCCTGTCGACTGCTTCTACGAAGGCCCTAACTTTTTGGTGATTCACCCAGACGAGTGCATCGATTGCGCGTTGTGCGAACCCGAATGCCCAGCCAATGCGATTTTCTCGGAAGACGAAGTGCCTGCGGATCAAAAGCAATTCATTAAGCTTAATGCCGAACTCGCCGAAATTTGGCCAAACATCACTGAAATTGGTGAGCGCCCAGCCGATGGTAAAGAGTGGGATGGCAAGCCAGGCAAGTTTGCGCTTCTCGAGCGTTAATGGCCTGCGGCTTTGACCGATTTTAAAAACTGAAACGCGATAAAACAAAAAAGAGCCCTAGGGCTCTTTTTTGTTTTATCGTCTCAACGATTAAATGGGTCTGCACCAACCATCCTGGTATTCCTTGGCGCTAAAGCCTCCCTAGCCAACGACCGCAAACCTAGACTCCTCCTTGAGTCAGCCCATCCACTGGCTGTCCTACATGCTAAAGAGTTTTTCAACTCCTCCCTGCACACCCAGCCAGCTTGGCCGAGCCATCTCATGAGCTGTTCACATCCTGTGTACTGCTCTCCTTGAGTTGAATGAGCTTAGCGAAATCGAGGAACCGCTCAAGCGCAATAATTCGCTCAATAAATACACAAACAAAACAAAAGATATGATTAACAGATACATAGAAGAGGGGTACGGAGTGCGCCCGTGAGATTTTCAGGAAAAGCTGACAGCCAATGTAGGACTAGGACTACACGCCAAGCTGCAGCTAGACGTCAATCGCAGGTAAAAAAAAGGGGAACACAGCCTGTGTCCCCCTTAAAAACGCGATAATCACGCTACCATTCATTCAACCTAAGAATGCGATGTGTACATTCATAGGATGAGAATAAGAGTTTATTTGCGCTTTAAAATATGACAGTTGTTGGATAATTGTGGTGTTTTGTAACTGACGCCATTTAGATGCGTTTTTTGGGCCAGCGCATGATGAAGGCAGCGCCACCGAGGTCAGCACTTTTGGATACGTGAATATCGCCCGCAAACCAAAATACGATTCGATTCACAATCGACAAACCCAAACCATAGCCCCCTGTGCTTCGCGTACGGCTATCGTCTAAACGGGTGAATGGCTCAAACACACGGCTACGCTGATCTTCCGGAATGCCTGGACCATCATCCTCAACCAGCAACACCGCGCTATCTCCGTCTAGGCGACACGTCACCCGCACTACACTATCGGCATAACGCAGCGCATTGCCCACCAAGTTCTGAATCACTCGATGCATATACCGCGGCACGGCATCCACCACTAAGGTCTCTGGCAGAATCACTTCTAATCGAGCGGGCTTCCGCAATGCCTCCGTTTCGCGTTGAATACGCTGCATTAGCGCAACCATGTCCACCGGCTCAAAGGCAAGGTCAGGTGTGCCCTTTTCAAGATTGGCATAGGTCAGAATCTCGTCAATCAACTGATTTAGCTGAGCAACGTCTTCATCTAAGCGCTCCAACTGCTCGTAGCGGTCTTCAATGTCATTGCTTTCAGCTAACATTTCCATACCAAAACGAAGGCGTGCCAGCGGCGTTCGCAACTCATGCGAAACCGCCTGAGTCAATTCGCGCTGGGCATCCAATAGACGTTGTATATGGCCCGCCATTTGGTTCAGTGTAAGACCAAGACGGCTAATTTCGTCGCTACCTTCCATTTCCACACGTGCCGACAAGTCCCCTTCACGAATGCGGGCTAGCGTGGCCTCAA
This sequence comes from uncultured Alcaligenaceae bacterium, assembly GCA_937897265.1. GTDB lineage: Bacteria > Pseudomonadota > Gammaproteobacteria > Burkholderiales > Burkholderiaceae_B > Zwartia. The sequence goes on along the minus strand of CALCPT010000433.1, from coordinate 495 downwards.
TGGTCTGAATACGCAGTTCGAATATGTGAATAAGCCCGTAGGAAGCCAGTGTAATCAGCAACAGCGCCAGCACCGACGCCATAATGATCAATGACACCGGGATGGCTTCAAACAGCTCCATCGGCCCCAATCGCAACAGCTTGCCAGGCGTTGACTGGCTAGGCGCATAGACCGTGATGGCCGATCGCCCGGAGGCTGTCAGCTCCTTGAAACGCACAACAATCTCGTCCTGACGAAGCCGTCGCTGCTGCTCGCTGTCAAGACCAGCCTCATCAAACGGCACCAAGCTCATGGGAAAGCCGATATAAGGCGCCATCGTGCGCAAACGCACATCTTCCTGCTCGGGATAGTTCGAAAGGTCTTCGAGATAGAAAATGGCGGCAGCGCGGGCTTGTTTTTCGCCAATACCCGCCAACTCGGACTCTAGGTAAACCGCAGGCCCAGGCCTCGGCACCTTAATCCATATTTGATTGCGATTATCATCGACAGGATGAG
>CALCPT010000432.1 GCA_937897265.1 uncultured Alcaligenaceae bacterium | reverse complement strand
CATCGAGGCGCGGCTCTCGACCACCACCCCGCCGGTGGGGAAGTCCGGCCCCTGGACGTGACCCATCAGCGCCTCGACCGAACTGTCGGGCTGGTCGAGGAGCATGAGGCAGGCGTCGATCAGTTCGGCGGCGTTGTGCGGCGGGATCGAGGTCGCCATGCCGACGGCGATGCCGCTCGAGCCGTTGGCCAGCAGGTTGGGGAACCCTGCCGGCAGCACCACCGGCTCGCGGTCCTGACCGTCATAGGTCGGGCGGAAATCGACCGCGTCCTCGTCGATGCCGTCGAGCAGCAGGCGGGCGACCTCGGTCAGCCGCGCCTCGGTGTAGCGCATCGCGGCGGCGTTATCGCCATCGCGCGAACCAAAGTTGCCCTGTCCGTCAATCAGGGGGTAACGCAACGTGAACTGTTGCGCCATACGCACCAAGGCGTCGTAAGCGGCCTGATCACCATGCGGATGATATTTACCAAGCACATCACCAACAACGCGCGCAGATTTGACGGGTTTGGCACCCGATTGCAGACCCATCGCCTGCATCGCATACAAAATACGACGCTGCACAGGTTTCTGTCCGTCACCGACATCAGGCAAAGCCCGACCGCGCACCACTGAGACCGCATAATCCAAATATGCCTGCTCAGCATACAGACCAAGAGTTAGGGATTCACCATCATCTTTTGGATCAAACAAACTAGGTTGAGTACCGTCAGTCATTTAAATATCAACCTCTGCAAGATTACCTTTGTCTTCAAGCCAAGTACGACGCGCACCCGATTCGCTTTTGCCCATCAACATGTCAAACATCGCTGTCGTCTCGGTTGGAGCTAAGGCGCCGTAGCCTACCGGCAACATCCGACGGGTGTCGGGGTTCATGGTGGTTTCCCAAAGTTGCACGGGGCTCATTTCGCCTAAGCCTTTAAAGCGGCTGATATCCCACGAGCCCTCTCGCACACCCTCTTTACGCAGCTTGTCCTGTACGACCTCAAGCTCACCCGCATCTAAGCAGTAAATTTTACGAGCCGGGCGCTTGCCCATCGCGGGGACGTCGACCCGAAACAAGGGGGGACGCGCCACATACACGTGACCCAACTCAACGAGTCGAGGAAAATGTTTATAAAACAAGGTCAATAACAACACCTGAATATGCGATCCATCGACGTCAGCGTCTGACAGGATACAAATGCGGCCGTAGCGCAGCCCCGACAAATCAGGTGTGTCTTTGGGGCCATGCGGATCAACACCAATCGCTACCGCAATATCGTGAATTTCGTTATTGGCAAAGAGGCGATCGCGGTCAACCTCCCAAGCGTTTAAGACCTTGCCGCGCAAGGGCAACACCGCCTGAAATTCTTTATCGCGCCCCATTTTGGCTGAGCCACCGGCAGAGTCACCCTCGACCAAAAACACTTCTGTACGCGACGAGTCGGACGACTCACAATCAGTGAGCTTGCCGGGCAAGACGGCTACACCTGAGCTTTTACGCTTTTCAACTTTTTGTGCGGATTTGGCGCGTGCCTGAGCTTGTCGAATCGCAAGCTCAGCCAGTTTCTTACCGTATTCGACATTACTGTTTAACCAGAGATCGAGTGAGGTGCGCACAAAACCACCGACCAAACGCACAGCATCACGACTGTTGAGCCGCTCTTTGATCTGGCCTTGAAATTGTGGGTCAAGCACTTTAGCCGACAAGACAAAGCTTGCACGGGCAAAAACGTCTTCAGGCAATAGCTTGACGCCTTTTGGTAACAAGCTATGCAATTCGGCAAACCCTTTGACTGCGCTAAATAAACCTTCACGCAGGCCAGCTTCGTGGGTGCCACCGGCAGGCGTGGGAATCAGATTGACATAACTCTCACGTACCGGCTGACCATCCTCCGTGAACGCAACGCACCAGGAAGCGCCCTCGCCTTCAGCAAAACTGTCGTGCTGCGCGTCGGCAAAGCCC
>CALCPT010000431.1 GCA_937897265.1 uncultured Alcaligenaceae bacterium | reverse complement strand
CGTTGGTGTCGTTGTAGAGTTTGACGGTGAAGCCTGGCAGGGGTTGGTCGGGGTCTTGGAAGTCGCCGTTCTTGTCGCTGTCGAAGCGCACTTGGCCCGCGATGGTGTAGGTGGCGGCGGGTTTGTAGCCATCGGTGCCGCCGTCGGTGCTCGCGCCTGCGATGGCGGTGGTGGTGGTGGGGCAGGTAAAATTATTAAAACAGTAGCAACAATTGCGTTGATTGTCACTGCCATTGTAGTTGCACCAGTGCTTGCACCTGCCCTTGTTGGCGCACTTGGCGTTACTACTGCTGTGGCAACTAGCTTGGCAATGGCCGCTATTATGATTGGCGGAAGTTTACTGATTAACGCTTTAATCCCATTGCCTCGCGTGGGCGAGCAATCAGGTTTTGCCGGCACTCAATTGCCATCGATCGGCATTAGCCCGCCAAGCATGAGTGCGGCTAAATACGGCAGCATTGGCGGCGTTACGGGTGGCATGCGTGCCTTTGACATTAACCCGACCTATGCCATTGCGGGTGGTAAAAATCGCGCACGCCTTTGGGAAGCAATGGGGCTTGTGTTTGGCAGGCATAAAATTGTGCCTGACTTGGCTGCAAACTCATACACGCAATATATCGGTGCAGATCAATACCTGAATCAAGCGTTTCACTTAGGTCTGCAAGGTGAAGGCATCAATATTGATGATTTATCTATCGGTGATACACCTTTAGAAAACTACAAAGGTATTGACATTCAACGCTCGCAGCAAGATGGCGAGTTAACAATGTTTCCCCTTAACGTTGACACAATCCAAGGCTTTAACGTTCAAAGCGCAGATGGATGGATTCAGCGCACGACCTCAATTAATACAACTCATATTGATATTGAACTTGCCTCGCAGCTTTATTACTTTCAAGATGACGGTGGGCTTGCCACACGCTCAGTATCGTTTAGCATCGAGTACCGCGAAGTGGGTGCAACTCCTTGGGTAAAAGTTGGTGATGAAACGGATACAGGCGATTACGCATCTTATTATTGGTCACTGCAACGCCTAAACTCTGCGACCGATACTGAGGTGCGCGGTCAAGTCGATTATGGCTCAACCACAAAAGCAGATCACACAGAAAACGAAGTTGTTGTATATGGCAGTTTTAGTTATCCGGTATCAACGTCTTACGATATTAATAACAATTTTGTTATTGATCAATCTGTTAGCCAAAACTTGTACGGCAAATGGGTTTGGACACCTCACCCCCACACGCTTGGCAAGCCTTGGCAGGGTTTTGCGCCTGATCCACTCAAGGCAGGCTCAACGATTTCAACATCTGATATTGTTATCAGTGGCGCAAACCAATCGCCAACGCGCAGGACTGTATCGTTTAACGTTACCAAAGGGCAGTATGAGCTACGCATACGCAAAAACACGTCTGACATTAAAAACACTCGTGAAACAAACGAATCTGCGGTAAGCCAAATTTTATGTTATCAACCCGACGAGGCATCATACGATAGTCAAGCACGCCTAGCGGTGCGCATTAAAGCATCGGCGCAGCTACAAGGCAATATTGAAGATTTAAACGCAATTGCCACGGCAAGCTGCCCTGTGTGGAATGGCACAGCTTGGGTGATGGCGCAAACAAGTAACCCTGCATGGTGGTTTCTTTGGTACGCAAGAGGTGCACGCAAGGCAAATGGTGATCGCATCTATGGGGGCGGCTTAGTAGATTCTCAGCTTGATATAGATTCAATCAAAGCGTGGGCTTTATTTTGTGACGAAAAAAATCTCACGTTTAATTACGTTTTGACCCAAAAAAGCACGGTGCATAGTGTTTTAGTTACCATCGCACGCGCAGGTCGCGGATCATACACTTGGCAGACAGGAAGGCTCGGTGTCATTTGGGATGCTGCCAACTTGCCTGCCGTGGCGATGATCGGGCCATATAACATCAAGATCGGAAGAGCA
>CALCPT010000430.1 GCA_937897265.1 uncultured Alcaligenaceae bacterium | reverse complement strand
GTCAGGCTACGACGCGACTAACGATTTCACCGCCGCCTTGTAGTCAACCTAGCCACCCACCGTCTAACCCAAGCCCGCGCAGCCTTAAACGCGACCTCTGTTGTTTGCAACTCAAGCATGCGTTCTAACGCATATTCAGGCGAGGCAAAGTTATCTAGGCTTTTGTCTCGATAGCTGGGATACAAAATCAACGCACCCACCACAAGCTCGGTCACGCTGAGCTTGCGGGTTCTTCTTTCGCACGCAAGTTTGTCTTCGGTTAGCCCCCAACCAGAATAAAACGGTTGACCGTAGGTCACAACAGTGCGGCCTCTTAAAAGTGCTTCAAAGCCCGTCAGTGATGTCATGACGTGTACTTCGTCGACCTCGTTTAGTAGATGGTGAATCGACACATCTGTTAAAACTTCGTCGCACAAGCCGACTAGGGTATGGTCGAGTTCACCCTTGTGGCGTAAGCCTGCCACCACGTCGGGGTGGGGCTTATAAACGATATAAGCTTTAGGGTTGGCCTCAAGTACGGCGCGTACCAAGTCGATATTGGTGCGAATCACCGGCGCGCCATACACAATCGAGGCATCGGTTTCGATCTGGCCTGGCACCAAGATTACGCGCTTGCCATTCGTAGGGCGTACCCACTGCTTGCCGCCTAAATTGTATTTTGAGATGCCCGACTCGATGATTCTTGCGTGTAGCTGTTTTGCACGCTCGAGTAAGGGGCGGTCTGGCTTAAATGTTTGTAGGATGTTTTCTAAGTCAGAGGGGCCTGCCGCATCGTAATAAATGCCGGTCTGGTCTGCAACCCATGAGGTGGGCCGAATCAGATCCGCCCCTAAGCCCACCGAGCGCACAAAGCCATCTTCAAGGCGTACGACGGTTAAGTCTGCGCGGGTGACCTCGCGGCTACCCCACACCACAATTGCAGCCCCTTTGGGGATTTGGTTCTCGTGTTTAACAAACTGCACGTTGCTGCCAGCTAAAAACCTTTCGACACTTGGCTTCTTGTTCCATGAAAAGTCGATTGCATAGAGCGTAGAGGCAAACCTCGCACGCATGCTGCGTTGAAATCTTACCCATTCGATCAGGTCTTCAACTTCGCAGGCCTCTTGTGTTTCAGGGTGTCGGTAGCGGGCGTACTCAACCAGTGCGGCGTGGGCGAGTTGCTCAAGCGTAATGGGTTTGCGTCGCTCGGGCGCTGGCTGTGAGTCATGCGTAAGCCCCCAGCCTGCATAAAAGGGCATGCCAAAGCAGTGCAATGGTTTACCCCAAAGCAAGGCTTCAAAGCCGATTTGGGAGGTTACCGTGTAGACGGCGGTCGCATTTTCTAGCAAGCGGGTAGGGTGCACATCATCACTGATAAAGTGCAGGCGTGGGTTGTTGGATAGTTTTTCAATATCAAAATAGCCACGCTTTAAGTCCGCTTTGACAGCGGGGTGTATTTTGATCAGCACTGTGCATTCAGGGTAATCGCGTTGTGCGGCTTCAAGCATTTGGTTAAAGCTTTGGCGATCGGCCAAGCCCCAAATCACCGAAGCGTCACCACGCGTTTGATCTGCCACTAATACGTAATGATTGGGCAGCACGCGGCTATATTCGCGTAAGTGGTTGTACTTTGACACCCGCGCCGCACGCCACTGTGCAATCAAGGCCTGTGCGCGTTGTAGCTTGTCTTCAGTTAAGCGTTGCGCAGCTAAGCGCTCAAAACGAGACGGAGTTGTAGCGTCGTAATAAATACCAATATCATCAATGATCATCGCCTGCGATGGCGTGGCGGGCCCTAAGCCAATTGAGCGAATGAAACCGTCTTCTAGCGAAAGGTAAGGCAATTTCTTGACATCAGCGTACTGCATCGCCTGTTGCGCTGTGGATTTATGCCCCCAGCCCGCTACCGCTGAGATCGGTTGCCAAAAGCGACCGAATCTTGCTCGCACCACTTCATCACCTAGCC
>CALCPT010000429.1 GCA_937897265.1 uncultured Alcaligenaceae bacterium | reverse complement strand
ACCACATCACATCACACCACATCACATCACAACGCATCGCATCGCATCCAGTGCAATCGTCGCGCGCGAGCAAACGCTTGATTCGCGATTCGCAACACGTGCCGTTACATACTTCGTTGGATATGGCCGCGGCTAACCAAGCGCTGGTGCAAACGACGCAAGATTACAAAGAAGCCATCTTGGCGTTCTCAGAAAAGCGTAAACCAAAGTTCACAGGTAACTAAATAGTCGTCAGGGCATTTGCAGAGCGAAAGCAAGAGCAAATGCTCTTTTTATCCATTAGGATAATACGCATAATGTATATTATGTAAAGTAATGTTTCTGAGTATATATCAGCCATGCCGGTCGACAATCATTACCACCGACCTCTTTTTGCCGAAATGTGATTTCTATCTAATAGCTGGTCGTTACGGCGCCGAAAGCGACTCCGACACAGACCAATGCAATCTGAATCAGCCGTATTTGCTGTTGAACCACTTGCGTCAATCACCGCCAACCGGATAATGCGAGGCTTGGTTCTTTTGCTGACTTGGATTGATTCATGAAGATTTGTATTTACGGTGCGGGTGCTGTGGGTGGTCATTTGGCGGCGCGGTTGATTACGGCTGGCCATGACGAGGTTTCACTGGTGGCGCGTGGCGCGCACCTGCGGGCGATTCAGCAAAATGGCTTGAAGGTGTTTCGAGGCGAAGAAATCTATACCGCCCGCCCGTTTGCCGCCACCGACGACCCCTCGAGCTTACCGCCTCAAGACGTTGTGCTTGTGACCCTAAAGGCACAGGCCTTGCCCGGTGCCGCAGCGGCCATTGAACGTCTGTTAGCCAAAGATGGCGCGGCGGTCTTTGCCGTGAACGGCATCCCTTGGTGGTGGAACAAAGGCACGAATAATCCTCAAGAACACCTTGAGTGCGTCGATCCGGGTGGCGAGCTTTGGGCGCGCCTGAAAGATCGCTCGCTTGGTTGTGTGATTTATTCGCCCAACGAAGTCATTGAGCCTGGCATCATCAAAACCGCGATGGGCGATCGGTGGGTGTTTGGTGAACCCGATAGCGCACCCTCTTCTCGCGTTGACCGTTTGGTTCAGGCGTTTCAGGCAGCCAAGATTAACGGTGTGGCAGCGACAGATTTTAGATACGACATTTGGCACAAGCTGCTGATCAATTGTGGCTTGAACCCGGTGGCCGCCTTAACGCGTTTGCCAACGGCAAAGATGACGGCAAGCCCCGAAGTGCGTGCAGAGCGTTGCAAGGTGATGCTTGAGGTGTTAGATGTTGCCCTAGCCTGCGGCACCGATTTACGCGGCAAGGTTGACCTTGAAGAACTGGTCGCACCTAAAAAGCGCCCCGGCTCAAACATGGCGTCAATGTTGCAAGACGTGATGGCTGGGCGTTCACTTGAGCATGACGCCATTTTGGGACAGGTGGTTGAGTTTGCACGCCAACACAACATCAGCGTACCTCGTTGCGAACTGATGCTGGTCTTGCTGCGCGGTTTGAATCAACAGTTGATGGACGAAGCCGCAGCACGAACCTGATAACAGCAACAAAAGCTGGTCTTTCAGTCAGACTATCTAGCTTGAAGTATTTCAGTAGTGACTTGATCTGACGATCCGCTAACTTGCGCGGCTTTTCGTCAGATCAAACCGAAACGACCGCCTGTATTATTTAAACGCTGATCGCAGTTCACGCACACCGAGTGCCAGTACACGGGCATCTGCACCCACAGCAACAAAGGTGCAACCAAGCTCAAGATAGCGTTTGGCCAACGCGCGATCAGGCGTCAAAATCCCTGCTGCTTTTTTGTGCTTCAAAATCACAGCAATTGATTTTTCAATTGTGCTGACCACATCGGGGTGACCAGGGTTACCCAAGTGACCCAACGCAGCAGACAAATCTGACGGCCCTAAAAAT
>CALCPT010000428.1 GCA_937897265.1 uncultured Alcaligenaceae bacterium | reverse complement strand
ATCTACGACAAAAAAATCGATTCTTGGGCATACCCCTGGATGACATGCCTGTGGTATCACGGCGGGTTAACGGTAACCCCCCGGGTGAACTTGGTGACCAATATCGGGATTGGTCCCGACGGCACCCATACATTAGCGCTTGAAGAAGAACCGGGCACCCCGGTCAAACCGCTGGGGGCGATGCGGCATCCCACTGAGGTTAAGCAAAATCTGGTGGCGGATCAATATGTGTTTGATCATCTACTGGGCGGCCTCTATATGAAGTTTCCACGCACCTTATTAAAATTTCCAATCAGGGTTAAAAATAAGCTCGTGCGTATCTTTAAAGGCCTGCCTTGAACGTGCCTTTGGATCAAACCAAATGACGCCGACACCTCAACATGCGGTCGTGATCCCGATTTATCAAACGACCTTGACCGACCAAGAGCTGTTTTCGATCAAGACGGCTGTTTCAGTGCTTGCAAAGCACGCAATCTATTTTGTTGGCCCCGTGCGGCTGATAAACTTTTTGCAGCAACTGTCGCAGCAATTCGAGCGACCGCTTTTGTACAAGACGTACCCTGATCACTACTTTGCAAGCATCGACGGGTATAACCAGTTGATGCTTTCTAGCGTTTTTTATCAGGCGTTTGAGCAATATCAATACATGTTGATCGCACAAACCGATTCGCTAGTCTTCAGTGATGACCTCGATATCTGGGCTAAAAAAGGGTACTCGTACATCGGCGCACCATGGTTTGAGGGTTACACCCAACCGACCCAGCCCTTACGCCTGACTGCAGTGGGTAATGGAGGGTTTTCTCTGCGCAACGTGCAAGATTTTTTACGGGTGTTGAATCGACCGCGTATTTTTAAAAATACCTTGATGCAGACTTGGCCCGGTAATTGGCGCTCGACCATTTACCGTTATCTAAAAGACTACCGTTCGTTTGTTTACAAAAACATCCAAATCAACCTAAACGTCAACGAAGATCTATTTTGGGGCCTATTTGTGGCTCCAAGATGTTCATTTTTTAGGGTGCCTACCCCTCAAGAAGCGGTTTCCTTTGCGTTTGAGGCTTACCCGCGGCACTCGTATGAGTTGAATGGGCAGCACCTGCCGTTTGGCTGCCATGCTTGGGCTCGTTATGACCCAGAGTTTTGGCAAAGTGCCTTGGCTAAGCATTCGCGCGAATATTTTCAATAAAAATCTAATCAGATCATATAGATACGGTAACTTTCTCGGGTAGTTGACACCAAAGTGGCGTGTTATCATAGAGAGCTTGCCTAAGGCACAATGCAAGCTCGTATTGGCCGCGCGTCAAATGTCTGAAAGGTGTGTTTTATATAGTGCTATTTGCCATCCCCCATCTTGC
>CALCPT010000427.1 GCA_937897265.1 uncultured Alcaligenaceae bacterium | reverse complement strand
CGAGATCGATCTGTCGGCAGTGGTGCCTAGCATGGCGGGCCCGAGTCGCCCCGATGCACGGGTTGATCTCGCGGGCGTGGCGCAAGCGTTTAACAACGTGATTACGCTTAAAAAGAGACCCGTCATGACTCTCGCGCAAGATCAGTCAGCTTCTAGCGTCGCACAAAAGACGCTCGCGCCTGTTCTGGTGCAAGGTCAACCCGCCTCGCAGTCAGCGCAAGTCGTGGGTGAACTAGGGCATGCCAGTGACATTGACGATGGTTCGGTGGTCATCGCCGCCATCACAAGTTGCACCAATACCTCTAACCCAGCAGTGATGATCGGTGCGGGCTTGCTCGCCCGTAACGCGCGTCGTCGTGGATTAAGGCCAAAACCTTGGGTGAAGACGTCGTTATCCCCAGGTTCGCGTGTGGTGGCTGATTATTTAAAAGTCTCAGGTTTGCAAGCAGAGCTAGATTCCTTGGGCTTTAACGTCGTTGGCTTTGGTTGCATGAGTTGTATGGGTAACTCTGGCCCACTGCCCGAGCCGATTTTAAAAGCGATTGAGACTCGACAATTAGCCACGGTGGCGGTGTTGTCGGGTAATCGTAATTTTGATGCTCGCGTGCACAACAGCGTACAAGTCAACTTTTTAGCTTCGCCGCCTTTAGTGGTGGCCTATTCGCTGACGGGCTCTATACACACCGACTTAACACAACAGCCCTTAGGGCACGACGAGCAAGGTAAGGCGGTATATCTGAAAGATATTTGGCCCGCTCCGGAAGACATTCGCGAAATGATCGAGCGCTATGTTGAGCCTCACTTATACCAAGAGCGTTATCAAACTATTTTTGAAGGCTCACCACAATGGCGTGCACTGACAAGCGCGACCGGAAAAATCTACGACTGGAATCCTGAAAGCCTATTTATTCAACGTCCGCCATATTTTGATGGGATGACGCGTGAGGTACCTGCGCACGAAGATATTGTGGGTGCGCGCGTGCTTGGCATGTTTGGCGATATGCTGACAACCGATCATATTTCACCGATCGGTAAATTTTCTGTTCAGACTCCGGCCGGTGCGTATCTGCAGTCTCTAGGGGTTGCCCCCGCTGATTTTGTCAATTACGGGGCGCGTCGCCTAAACCACCAAGTGATGATGCGCGGTACCTTTGCAAACGTACGTCTGCATAACGAGCTGACTCCAGAGGTGCAGGGCAGTTCGACCTTGCATATGCCAAGCAAAGAGTCAATGTCAATTTATGCAGCAGCACAAAGGTATCGCGAAGAGGGCGTGCCTTTAGTGATTGTCGCGGGTAAGGAATATGGTGCTGGGTCATCGCGCGACTGGGCTGCCAAAGGTACCGGTTTGCTCGGCGTGCGCGCCGTGATCGCTGAGTCACTTGAGCGGATTCATCGTTCAAATTTGGTGAGCATGGGCGTGTTGCCACTACAGTTTTTAAATGGCGATACCCGACATTCGCTTGGCTTGAACGGCTCTGAAACCTTTGATATTCGTGGGCTAAAGCAAGGTCTCAAGGCGCGTGATCAGCTTGAATGCCTGATCAGGTACGAAGATGGCCGTTCGCAAACAATCCGTTTGTTGGTGCGCCTGGATAGCGACGTTGAAGCCGAGTATTACAGGCACGGTGGCATTTTGCAGTGCGTGCTCAGGGCTCGTTTAGAACAGGCGTCTGCGTTGGGTTAGCGTTGTTTGGCCGTCCGCTGGATCGAACGGCTAGGCTGACCGGAGAGAGATGAAAATGATGATTCGCAGCTTTGCAGGTAGGCAACTATTGTTGAAGTCGAGAATTCGTCGCTTGTTAGTGTGCGCGCTGTGGTCTCTGAGCTGCGCGGCATGGTCGCAGACTGATTTTCCCAATCGTTCAATCACGTTCGTTGTGCCGCAATCGGCAGCGGGCTCGACTGACACGGTGGCTCGACTGACGGCGCAAAAGTTAGGCGATAGTTTTGGGCGACAAGTGATCGTTGAGAATCGTGCGGGTGCAAGTGGCATCATCGGCGCTGATCTAGTTGCGAAGGCGGTACCCAATGGTTATACGTTATTAGTGGCAGGCACCGGCATCATCGCGATCAACCCATTTTTATATAAAAATATTACGTATGATCCGTTTAAAAGTTTCATGCCAATTGCCTTGATTGGTTATTCGAATGATGTGCTGGTCGTGCACCCGGCCGTGGCGGCTAATACGCTGAGTGAGTTGGTAGCGCTCGCCAAGTCGAAGCCAGGCGACATGAAGTACGCCTCAGCTGGTGTGGGGACATCACCCCATTTGACGGCCGAGCTGTTTCGTCAGTTGACTGCAACCGATTTGCTGCATGTGCCCTACAAAGGCAGTACGCCAGCTGTCGTTGCTACCGTCAGCGGGGAAACCTCCTTAATGTTTACGGGCATCGCCTCATCGATTGCTCATATCAAAAGCGGGCGCTTGAAGCCAATTTCAGTCAGCAGCGCTGCACGTTCGGCGTCTTTACCCGATGTCCCGACGATTGCTGAGTCGGGTTATCCGGGCTTTGAGGTGAATTATTGGATTGGTTTATTTGCGCCAACGGGTACCCCCTCCGAAGTGGTGAATCAACTTAATGCTGAAATCAATCGTTTTTTAGGTCACCCCGACACGCGTACCCGTTTTCAGGCACTGGGTCTCGAGCCTTTTTTGGGAACGCCTGCGCAGTTTGCCGAGGTGATCCAAAAAGACTTCGCTTTATGGAAAAAAACCATCGAGACGTCGGGGATCAAGGCTGAGTAAATGCTGATCAAAGGCTTTGTAACCAACTGACATTTGTTTTTGAAGCATCAAGCAGTGTCTGGCTCGATCGCGCACGCGTTCTGGATCTACACTGAACCTGTTCAGCTTGCGAGGAGCGCTGTAAGAGCCTGCAAGTATTGCTTGTATTTCGATTAGGCGAGTACACATGAGTCGGCAAACGTGTTGGTCTGCGTGTTTTGGGGTTTCGTGGCTTTTTGTGGCGAGTGTGTGGGCACAAACCCCGGCAACGCCTTTGCCGGTTGTCCAGAGTACTGCCCCGCTAATGACGCCCCTTGCTCAAGTACCGGTACAGCCTGTCAATCCGCCTAGCGGCCAAGCCAATATTATTTCTCTGCCTGAATTGCAAGCCTTGGTCGCACCCGTGGCGTTATATCCCGATGGGCTACTAGCCCAGATGCTGATGGCAGCTACCTACCCGCTTGAAGTTGCTTCGGCCACGATTTGGTTGCAGAACAATCGCTTAACCGGTAGCGCATTTGAGGCGGCCCTGGCGCAACAGCGCTGGGACAATAGTGTGAAGTCGTTAGTGCATTTTCCTGATGCCTTAAAGCTATTGGGGAATCAACTTGAATGGACTCACCGTCTGGGTGACGCCTATTTGGTGCAACCTTCTGAGTTGATGCAGGCTGTACAAGCGTTACGTTCGCATGCACGGCAGACTGGTAATTTGCAATCGGGCACGCAGATGGTGGTCTCAACTGACCCCCTCTCAAATATCATCATCATGCCGACCAACCCAGACATTGTGTACGTACCCACGTATAACCCCATGGTGGTGTACGGCCCGTGGCCGTATCCTGCCTATCAGCCCTATGCAGTCTATAACCCCGGTTGGGGTGCGATGGCCTTTGGCGTTGGTGTCGGTGCAGGAGTCGCCCTGTGGGCTACGCCTTACTGGGGCTATGGCTCGATTTATATTAACAACGGCTATTACAACCGCTTTAATACCTTGTATAACGCGCCGGGCTATCGTTATCCTGCGCGCGTGGGCGGTGCTAGCTACTGGGCGTATAACGGTGCGCATCGGTACAACGTCCCATATCGCTATCCCAACCACGGCGTAACGCCCGCCGCGCAACAGCACTTGAATCAAGCGCGACAACACGCACAGCAATATACGCACAACCATGCGGGTGGCATCCCGGCGGTTCAGGCGACAGGAAATCACAATGGTGTGCGTCCTGCAACCACCTCGAACGCAAATGGCGGCCGCAACGGTTCGCGTCGCCACTGATAAAATCAAACCATCCTTTGGAGGCGACAAACTATGAAAAACAAATCTCTTCAGCTATTGACAACTCTTGTATTGCTCGCGTGCGCAAGTACGGTGCGAGCCGAAGTCAGTGAGTTGCGTGTTCCTCTTGGTGCAGGTGGCTTTGGTTTTTTACCCCTACACATGATGAAAGCAAATAATCTGATTGAGAAGCACGCTGAGCAGGCTGGCGTCAAAGTCAAAGTGAATTGGTCAAATATCGGTGGGCCCGCTGGCATGATTGATGCCTTACTGTCGGGCTCGGCCGATTTTATTTCAGCTGGCCCGCCATCATTTTTGATTTTGTGGGATAAAACAAAAGGGGGCGCCAATGTGAAGGGTGTCGCCTCGATGAGTTCGATGCCAATGCGGTTGAATACTCGGGCCGAACATTTGCAAACGATTGACAACCTCAGGGCGGGTGACAAAATCGCCGTGACCTCGGTCAAATCGTCGATCCCTTCGATTGTGATGCAGATGTACGCTGTCAAAAAATACGGTAAAGCAGAGGCCTTTAGATTTGACCCGTATACCGTGACCATGAATCATTCTGATGCCGCAGCGGCGTTACTGTCAGGTAAAACCATTTCGGCTCACTTTGCGTCAGCACCGCTTGACCAGCGCGAGCTCAAAGAGCCTGGTGTGCGTACAATTATGAATTCGGATGATGTGATGGGTGGCTCGACCACTTTCACCATGATCTCAACGACACAAAAGTTTCAAGATCAAAATCCTAAGGTGTATGCGGCCTTCGTTAAGGCGTTGAAAGAGGCGCAAGCTCTGATCATGCAAGACAAAGATGCTGCGGTAAAAGTCTTGCTCGATTCAATGGGTGGTGGGGCAGGTTCGGCTAGCGATATGTTGGCGATCTTGAATGACCCGAGCACCAAATATACGCTTCAACCCGAAAACGTCATGAAATATGCCTTATTCATGCACGAAATCGGCTCGCTTAAAAATCGTCCCGCTTCAATCGGTGATTTATTTTTAAGCGGAGCTGACGTGAGCGCTGGCAACTAAGGCTAGCGTTCACGGCAACTCAGGCGTGTGGGCTGAAGCTAGGTCTGCATGCCCCATTTGCGGATCGTGGCACGTTCGATCACTTTGAAAATAAAGTTTTCAACAATCAGCCCGATAAAAATCACCATGAAGAGCCCAGCAAACACGCTGGGTATTTCAAGCAAATTTTTGTTTTGATAAATAAACCAACCGAGGCCTCCCGAGCCCGAACTGACGCCAAAGACCAGTTCTGCGGCGATGAGGGTGCGCCAGGCAAAGGCCCAACCCATTTTGAGCCCCGACAAGATGCTAGGAAAAGCGGCTGGAATCAAAATGCTACGTACGTAGGCAAAGCCAGTTAAACCATAATTGCGGCCAACCATTCGCATGGTGAGTGACACCGACATAAAGCCAGAATGGGTGTTGAGTGCAACCGCCCACAGCACAGAATGGATGAGTACAAAGACCAAGCTGCCTTCGCCCAAGCCAAACCAGATCAATGCTAGAGGCAGTAACGCAATGGCCGGTAAGGGGTTGAACATCGCAGTCAGTGTTTCAAGGATGTCGGTGCCAATGCGGGTTGTGATGGCCAGCACGGTGAGTAGGGCGGCTAAGGCAATCCCGCAGGCATAGCCAATCAACAGCACGCTGATTGACGTCCAAGCTTTAGCGAGTAGGCCGCCGGACATAATGCCGGTAAAGAGCGCCTGCATCGTTGCTGAAAACGTTGGAAACAGCAACTCGTTGTTTAAGTGCTGTGCGTAGATCTGCCAAATAGCGGCGAGCACAGCGAGCAACAGCACACGGCGTAACGCCGTATTGTTACCGAGGCGCTCAAGCAAGGACAGAGGTTTCTCAACCACGCCCACGGCACTGTAAGGTTCGGGCGTCCGATAGATCTCGGGGCGATCGCTGTGCTTAGCCATGTTGCACCTCATGCGCTTGAATGTCTTGCTGGGTAAACAACATATCGTTAATTTTTTCTTCGAGTTCTTTTTCGGCCGCTAGATCTGAATGATGTCGAGGCAAACTGTTGATCTCAGCCTTTACCTGGCCCGGATGTGGCGTCAGCAGCAAAATGCGATTGCCCAGACGAATCGCCTCGGGGATTGAGTGTGTGACGAACAAGACGGTGAAGTGTGTCTCGTCCCACAGTTGCATCAATTCATCTTGCATTTTGCGACGAGTCAGTGAATCAAGCGCTGCGAAAGGTTCATCCATTAGCAGAATGTCAGGCTCCATTGCCATACCGCGTGCGATCGACACGCGCTGCTTCATGCCACCCGATAGGGTGTGTGGATAGCTATTGGCAAACTTTGAGAGATTCACTTTTTCGATGTAAGCAAGCGCACGTTCGCGCGCTGCCGCACCACGCAGAGTGCCACTCGCGGTCAACGGAAACATCACATTTTCAAGTACGGTTTTCCAGGGCAAGAGTTGATCGAACTCTTGAAACACCATCATGCGGTCCGGGCCTGGTTTGGTGACGGTCGTGCCTTTGAGTTTGATTGAGCCTTCGACGGTGGACATGTAGCCGCCAACGGCCACATGCTGACTCTCAAGCGTCTGA
>CALCPT010000426.1 GCA_937897265.1 uncultured Alcaligenaceae bacterium | reverse complement strand
ATGTGTCGGGCTATGATCCTGGCCCAATTCGTTTGAATTTGCGTATACCGCCAGACTTGTATAGCCCTAAAGTCGCTGGAGTTCCGGTCGATTTAAGATATCGCTACACGCCACAGGCGACATCAAAAAATTCTTCATTAACGGTCAATATTAATGATCAGTTGGTGAAATCATTTATTTTGTTTCCGCTAGAGCGCTTGACGCTCGATGACAGCCTTTACGGAAAAGTGCGTTCGCGCGTATGGGGCGAGGGGACGGTACTTGAAAAACTTCAGGCTGATGAAACCCAGTCGATGGTCGGTAAACTCAGTTTGCCCTTAACGGCGTTATACCCAAGATCACAACTGCAATTGCGTTATCAATACGACTACATCAAGACGGGTGAGTGCGGCGATATTGTGGTCGACAATATGCGCGGCGCGATTGAGCCTACGTCTACCTTGGATATTTCTGGTTTTTCGCACTTCATGGCGATGCCAGACTTACGAGCCTTTCATTCGCTCGGATTTCCGTTTACGCGTTTGGCAGACTTGTCTCAAACTGCGGTCGTGCTACCCGATAGCCCTAGCTTGCAAGAGTATTCAACCTACTTAGAGTTACTGGGTCGACTAGGCGAGTCAACCGGCTATCCGGGCACGGCGATTACTGTTACGCAAGCCGAGCGTATCGCCACAGTGGCAGATAAAGACCTGTTGTTGGTGGCGTCGGGGTCGAACCAACCGCTGCTGAAGCAATGGGCTAGCTCTCTACCTGGTAGCCTGGGCGGTTCTAAGCGCCTAAGCCTCTCCGATTTAATCTATGAAGCACGTCAGTTTGTGAGTCCGGATCCTGCCGCAAATGCAAGATCTGCGCGCTCAGAGGTTACGTTTAATAGCGTTGCCGACGGCGCACTCTTCGCAGGTTTTGAGTCACCACTCAAAAGCGGTCGCAGTGCGGTGCTCTTGTGGGGTGTTGAAGCTCAAGGTTTACGAGATGGGATTAGTGCACTCATCGGCGGAGAAGGTTACGACAAGCAACTGGAAGGCAGTCTAGCCTTAGTCCGTGCGCAAAAAATTGAGTCACTTGTCTCTGATCAGTCATATCACATCGGACGACTTGGTTGGTTTGAGCAAACACAATGGACGCTTTCAAGAAACCTCAGCGCTTACGTTCTGACCGCTTTGGCTGCTGCCTTACTGTTAGCAATCGTCGCGTTTGTCTTCTTGCGTTCTTTAGCAAAACGTCGTTTAGCAGTGGCCGATGGTGTAAAACGTGGTCGTCAAAGCTAGCGCGGTTGCTGCGCGTCTTGCATGGCAGTGGCGACCGCTTTGTTTAAGCGCGTTGCTGTTGAGTTGCACCCCAACGCTGGCCGTGACTGTGCCGCCTCCCGCTTCGGCTTCGGCACCTCAAACTGCGACACCAACCAAGGTGCCTGGTCAGACACGTGCAGTATCGCAGGCACAGGCCCAAGCGCAAGCGCCGGCGCCTTCGACAGTTGTCCCAGCCCCTGTGGTTTGCCCAATTGAAGATTGGCCACTCTGGACTGAGTTTTTAAAATTCTTCGTGACCGCCGATGGACGGGTGATCTATTCTTTTCCGCCCAAGGCAGATAGTGTGTCGGAGGGGCAATCGTACGCAATGTTTTTTGCCTTGATTGCAAACGATCCGGTCAATTTTGAAAAAATTTGGCGCTGGACTGTGCGCAATATGTTTGCCAATGATTTAGATACACGCTTACCGGCCTGGCTTTGGGGTCAAGCCGAAGACGGTAGTTGGAAAGTCTTGGATGCGCACTCAGCGTCGGACTCAGATGTTTGGATCGCTTATCTGTTGCTTGAGGCGGGTCGGCTTTGGCAGCGTCCAGATTACACCGCAGAGGGCAATAAGGTTCTGGCGACGATTGAAAAGTACTTGATTCTTGATTTGCCTAATTTTGGAAAAATGTTGTCCTCTGGACGGGTCAGCTTTGTCGAGCCCGATGACCTCTGGCGGCTCAACCCGAGCTATTTGCCGATTCCGCTGTTACGACGTCTGGCGCAGCTTCGTCCCAATGGTCCCTGGACTGAAATCGCGCTGAACACGCCTCGCTTGCTCAAAGCAACAAGTCCTAAGGGGTTTGCCGCAGACTGGGTGAGCTACGTGCGTCCATCCAACGGTCGTGCACATTTTGGGGTGGACGAACTTGGTGGTGATCGTGGTAGCTACGACGCCATTCGGGTTTATTTGTGGGCAGGGATGACGGCAAAAGACGATCCGTTAGCGTCAGAAGTGCTCAGCACCATTCCAGGGATGCTCGCCTACATTGGTGCGAACAGGCAGCCACCCGAAAACG
Source organism: uncultured Alcaligenaceae bacterium (assembly GCA_937897265.1). GTDB lineage: Bacteria > Pseudomonadota > Gammaproteobacteria > Burkholderiales > Burkholderiaceae_B > Zwartia. Next base: position 5,684 of record CALCPT010000426.1, on the reverse strand, counting down.
TTTTGGTGAGCACCGGCGCGGTCTCTGGGCAGGCTCCCTTTGGATTTTCTGCTGCAGTGTTGCCCTATCTGAAGGCACTTGGCGCCACCCAGCTTTTTGAGGAACAAGCGCAACGCGCACGCAAGATGCAGGTTGCTAGCGCAAGCGATCGAAGAATGTTTCCGGTACGCCCCCCGTATTACGACTACGCCTTAAGCCTCTTTGCTTTCGGCTGGACGGACGGTCGATATCAGTTCTTGAAGAACGGACAAGCAAAATTTCATTGGGAAAAATCATGCTCTTACGCCGCAGTACGTTAGCTTTAGGTCTTTTGCTTGCCTTTGGCCCGCAGGCGGGTTTCGCGCAGAATGCCGCGCAAAAGGTATTGCTTGAACAAGCGTTGTATTGGAAATCTAAGGGCAATGGCGAGCGTGCCGCCGAGGCTTGGAAGAAGCTGTTGATTATCAATCCTTCGGATGCGCGCGCTTTATACGGCCTTGCCATGGTTGAGTTAGATTCAAATCGGCTCGAAGCGGCACAAGCCTACGTTGACAAAATTAAGCAGGTCGACACCTCAGGTCGCTACGTCGCGCTGTTGCAACAAGATTTAAGCTTGCGTGCGCCTGCCAATGAAAAACTACTGTACGAAGCTAGGCTATTACAAGAAAGTGGCAAGGCAGATCAGGCCGTTGCAATTTATAAAAAAATATTCGCTGGTAAAGAACCGATTGGCGATATCGCTCTTGAGTACTACAACTTTTTGGGGTACTCGACCGACGGTTTCGAGCCCTCAAGACGCGGACTAGAGCGTCTTGCGAAAGAATCTCCCGATGACCCTCAGATTGCTCTGGCGATGGCTAAGCTATTGTCCCGAACGGGTGAAACACGAATCGCGGCAATCGATCAACTCGCTCGCCTGTCAACCGTCCCGAGCGTGCAAAGCGAGGCAAATGAATTTTGGCGTAAATCGCTAGTGTGGCTTGAGCAACCGCGATCAGTCGATGTGCCCTTGTATGACGCGTACCTAAAAACTCATCCCGATGATGCTGAAATCAGAAAGATGCGGGACGACGCAACGAAACGCATTGAAGTGGCAACAGGCGCTGTCGCAAGCCCCATCGTGTCGGCTGGTTTTACGGCACTTGAGCGAGGCGATCGCGGGGTGGCTGAGGCTGAGTTTACAAAGCGCTTGAAAGAAAGTCCCAACGATGCGGATGCGCTTGGCGGCTTAGGCATTATTCGCTTGCAGCAGAATAAGCTAGATGAGGCTCAACAATTACTTGGGCGTGCCGTTGCACAGCCAGGCGGGCAAACCTGGAACACCGCCTTGGGAAATGTGCGCTACCTTCAGTTAATCGAACAAGCGAGCTCTGCTCAACGTGATGGTGATACGAGTCGCGCGCGCAACTTGTATCAGCAAGCCGCCCGACTAGATCCCAAGCAAAGTGGCGCGCAGCTAGCGTTAGCCGGGTTGCAAGTTGAAGCGGGTGAATACGATGCCGCCGAGAAAACCTATCGAGCGATATTGGCGCAGAATAAAAAAGACGCGCTTGCGTTAAGCGGGTTAATTAGTGTGTTGGCATTGAACAATAAGTTAGCTGCTGCGCAACAGTTGTTGCAGGGTGTGACCGCCGAGCAAGTCGGAGGCACTGCGCAAATGAATCGTTTAAAAGCTTCGTACTCAACGGGCTTGTCTCGTGCGGCGGTACGCCGAGGCGACTCTGCGCAGGCGGTGACAGAGCTTGAATCTGCGATGCAAAACGATCGCGATAATCCTTGGATTAGACTTGAACTTGCGCAAACCTACCTTAAACAAGGTCAAACTGCCAAAGCTCGCGCTATGTTCGATAGTTTGTCTGCAGGCAAACAAACTGACGCAAGTGTGCTGTTTGCTGGCGCGCTACTTGCCACACAGCGACGCGATTGGACGGGGGCAAGCGCGTTGCTTGAGCGAATCCCGGTTAAAGAGCGTTCTCCGGACATGGTTGCGTTGCAAACGCGCGTACAAGCATATAGCGAGTTGAATCGCGCCACTAATCTTGCGCAACAAGACCGGCAGGTTGAAGCCCTTGCGGTCTTGACAAGTAACCAACCGAGCCTAACGAAGACGATCGAGTTCACGGGCGCTTTGGCTACCGCCTTTGCCGATATTGGCGAGCCGACTAAAGGTCTGGATCTGCTGCGACAAGCCATGGCGGGTTCAAAGCAACCAAATGCCGAGTTGCAGCTTCAATATGCAGCTCTGTTATTGCGTACGAATCAAGACGCCGAGTGCGCAAAGATCTTGACCTCAGTCAGCACGCGTAAGTTATCGGGCGACGAAAAGCGTCTTTTCGATGATTTATTGTTTACTTACTCTGTTCGGCAGGCCGACTTGTTGCGTGAACGAGGCGATCTTACTGAAGCCAACAGCAGGCTTGTGCCTTTGTTAGCACAGCGACCAAGTGATATTCAGGTGAATGCAGCACAGGCCCGGATTTATGCGGCGTCTGGCGAAAAAGGTAAGGCACTAGATGTCTTTAAAGAGTTAGTCGCTAAAACGCCGGATAGCGTTGAGTTACAGTTGAATGCTGCGCAAATTGCGACTCAGGTTAAAGAAAATAGTGTCGCTGCGGCCTCGTTGACAAAAGCGCTTGAACTCGCCCCTGATGATGTCGAAGTCACAGCCGCAGCAGCTCGAATGTACAGGGCACAAGGTCGAATCGCCAAAGCCGAAGAGCTATTTGAGCGTGCGATTGCGTTACAAGGCTTACCGCCGCCTGCGAGCCCCTCCGACGTGTCAACCGGTTCACCGAGTCGTGTCGCAGCAGGGGCTCTGCTCTCAGAGAGACCTAACGCTCCAGGTGGGCAACCGCCAAATGCGTTTAGCGTGAGTGGTAGTGGTCCGACAGCGGATCCGGTACTCGTGGCAGATACCATGACTGGTACTCCGATGACGATGGCAACCGAACTGGATTTGATCAAACAAGAGCGCGCGCCCGAGTTGTTGATCGGCCTGCAAGTTCGAAATCGTAATGGGACGTCTGGTGGTGGCAAGCTCAGCGATATCGAAGTACCAGTTGAAATGCGCTTGCCCGTTGGTGACGGCAAGCTGAGTCTGAGTGCAACATCGGTGTCTCTTAATGCTGGGGCCATTGGTACAGATTTTTATTCACGTAGCACCTTTGGTGGTGGCCCAAATGCAGCTTTTGATCAGCTTGCCGGGCTCACGGGGTATCCAAACGAGCAAACGGGCCGAGGTGTGGGTTGGTCGCTCGGCTATAAGACGCCAGGCTTCGCAGCAGACATTGGCGTAACACCAGTTGGCTTTCAATATAGCAACGTGACAGGTGGCCTTAAGTTTGATGGGATGCTAGATCAAGAGAATACTTGGTACTACAGCATCAGCGCGTCTAGTCGCCCTGTGGTCGATAGCGTACTGTCGTTTGCGGGGACTCGAGACAGTGTGACAGGGCAGACGTGGGGCGCGGTGATGTCAACCGGTGCGCGTGTACAGCTTTCGAAAGATCTTGGCGGTTACGGCGTGACCGGCTCGGCAGGATTGTTTTCATTGACCGGTCACAACGTAGCGTCGAACACGCGTGCGGATGCCAACTTAGGGATGTACTGGAACCTAGTTAAAACTAACGACGAAAATCTTACCGTAGGTGTTAATGCGGCAAGCATGTTCTACGGCAAAAACTTAAGCAACTACACCTATGGTCAGGGTGGTTACTTCAGCCCTCAGCAATATTATGCAGTGACCTTGCCAGTCAGTTGGGCGCAGCGCTCAGGAGATTTTTCATACCGAATTTCTGGCGCTTTAGGCGCGCAAAAGTTTTCACAAAGCGCATCTGATTACTTCCCAAATAATGGCGACTTACAGGCGGCTGCGAACGCTGCGATGGCGCGAGTGCTGGCCTTTGGTGGCGGCGGTACGGGTACGGCAACCTATGAGGCCCAAAGTCAGTCAGGGGTCGCTTACAACTTGTCAGCGGCTGGAGAGTATCAGCTGAATCGTTACGCGTTCTTGGGTGGGTTGGTGCAGCTAGATAACTCAAGTAACTACCGGCAGTGGGGCGCCGGCATGTATTTACGCTTTAGCTTCTACCCAAGAACAGGGCCTGTGCTGATGCCGATGAGTCCTTATGTGTCCCCCTACGGTTTATAAATTTTTTTAAGAGTATTGATATGGCTTCAACGTTGTTGGCAGGCTTGACGGTGTTAGTGATTGGCGATAGCCATCTATCGATGCCAACCTATCTGATTAAATCTTTGCATGATGGTTTGATGCAGCAGGGTGCGCAAGTGCATTCTCTGGCCGCCTGCGGTGTGCCTGCAGGAGATTGGGTGCGCTCAGTACCTGCGACCTGTGGTGCCGAGCGAGTTGGCAAGGCTGCGCCCACCACCGTTGGAAAAGAAGCCAAAACCACGCCGATTAAAGACTTGGTTGCAGCCGACAAGGCCAAGCTCGTGATTGTGGTGATGGGTGACACGATGGCTGGCTATAAGCAAGATTTTCCAAAGGTATGGATTTGGCAACAAGTCACGGCGCTGACCAAAGAGATTGCCAAGACGGGTGCCTCGTGTATGTGGGTGGGGCCTGCTTGGGGAACGGAAGGCGGTCCGTTCGGCAAAAACTTCGCACGTGTTCAGCAGATGTCTAATTTGCTGGCGACTACGGTTGCACCTTGCGAGTACATCGACTCGTTGAAATTTTCAAAACAAGGGCAATGGCCCACCTCGGACGGGCAGCACTTTACCGCTGCCGGCTACGACCTATGGGGTAGTGAAATTGTCAAAAATGTTCTCGCCTCGACAGTTGTGAAGAACTTAGCGAATAGCAAATAAAGGAAATACAGATGGCTGCAGGAACACTTGCCGGAATCGCGATGCTCGTACTTGGTGAGAGTCATCTCTCATTGCCTGGGTATCTGATGAATCCGTTGTACGAAGACTTGACTAAACAAGGTGCGACCGTTCATGCGATTGGCGCCTGTGGCGCCACCGCGAGCGATTGGCTCAAAACAGTCGAAGTCCCTTGTGGTGCTGATCGTTTTAAGGGTGATACCGTTTTTAAAGGTCGTGCAGCCACGACCAGCCCGATTAAAGAGTTGATTGCGAAAGATAAGCCAAATCTTGTGGTGATTATCTTGGGCGACACCATGGCTTCGTATGACAACGAGACGTTTCCAAGAGCTTGGGCCTGGCAGGGGATTACCGGTCTGACAAAAGAGATCTCTGCGACTCAGACGCCTTGTGTTTGGGTCGGCCCTGCTTGGGGGACCCCAGGAGGTAAATATTTTAAGAACGACAAGCGCGTTGAGTTTATGGCAGGATTTCTAGAAAAAAACGTAGCTCCATGTGTGTTTATTGATTCGTTGAAATTTTCAAAGCCAGGGCAATGGGCGACGGTTGATGGACAGCACTTTAATCTGGCTGGCTACCAGGCCTGGAGTGCAAATATCACGAAAGCCTTGGCCGCTCTGCCTTTGGTGCAAGGGTTGAAAAAATGAAAAAAGTAGGTGTGGTTTTAGCGACTCTTCATGGAGCGGCAGTTGGTACGGGTCAATTTGTAGGCGACACAGCTAGGTCTGCGAGAGTCGCCTTGTGCCTGGTTGGTTGTGTGTTTAGTGCCTTGAGCAATGCCGCCGATATTCCTTTGTACCCCACCGGTCCAAGTGCTGACTCGTCTTTCGTCAGATTTATTAATGGTACCGATGCTG
>CALCPT010000425.1 GCA_937897265.1 uncultured Alcaligenaceae bacterium | reverse complement strand
GAGCGCTGCGCGAGACCAAGGCTTGTGCGATTTGTGCAGCTAAAAGTTGGGTATTTTTTTGCTGACCCAACACGAGCGCCGTCACGCCGATCTCGACGTTTTGCTTGAGTCGTGAAAAACAGGTCAATACCACGCCACCCTGCTTAAAACGCAAACGCCACAACGCGTCAAGCGCCACGTACTGTCCAGGCAGCATTTCAAAGCGTTGCACATCGACTTGAACTTGCGTCGCATCGCTCTGCGCCACACTCAGATTAATATTTTGAACGGGTGGCATGCCCAACGCGGCAGTCAGCTCTAACCCCAAGGCACTTTGCAAGTGCGAGGACAAAGCCGCAGTCCAGCGGTCATCGCTTAACGGCATCAGACGCCCATTCGGCTCGCGCGTCACCAAGGCAGCGTTGTCGACCTCAGGGGGCACAGTGACTGGGCTCAGGGCATAAGCCGTCACACGCTGACCGGATACTGCAGACGCACGCGTACCTTCTGGGCTCAAGGTGTAATAGTGTGGCGGGGCTGACGAGCAACCGGCGAGCCACGCAACAGACATCATCAGCAATAAGTTTTTCATTTTGCAGGCGCTTTTCATTTTGCGGGCGCTCCAAGCGTCTCGCGTGAATAGGGTTTAGGATTGCGGCCGGTGATGATCGAATCTGGCTGCGCCTGTAGCGAATCAGTCAGCCCACGCAACGAGCGCAAACTGCGCCTGAGGTCTTCAAGCATGGCCTCAGCGCTGGCGGTCATTGGGCTCCCGGGTGCAATTAACCCGTTGAGATTTTTGACTGCAAGCTCAACCTGCGTCAGCGTCGAAGCAAGTTTCGGCACCACCGATTTATCGAGCGTGGCACTCAGCACTTTGATCTGCTTAATCATCTCATTGACTTCGGTACCAATCGATTCGAACGGTATCTTGTCGAGCTTATTGACGATACTGGTAACCTGCTGCTGCAGTTTGTCTAGATCATCTGAGGCCACGGTTGGCATCTTGAAGGGCACCTCTGCTTTTGGCAGTTCAATCTTCGGTGCATTCGGAAAATCTTCAAGCACGATGTAGAGTTGACCCGTCAGGATATTTGCGGTGCGCAACTGAGCACGTAGCCCGCGCTTGGTCATCAACGCCAACGAGTCACTGAGTTGCTCAACTGAGCGCCGCGACATGTTCATTTCTCGGTATACCGTCCCCAAACGCTCTGGGTACAAGGTGGCGTTGACCGAGGTAAAGAACTTGCCCGACGCGATATCAAAATCAAGCGCAACCGTATTTACGATGCCGATGTCAACCCCGTGAAAGTCGACCGACGCACCAGCCTTGAGCCCTCGCGTTGTCTGCTCAAAGCGCATGTAGATCGGCACGGCAACGCCTTGCGGCTCAATCTCAGCAGCACGGCGGTTGTCGTACAGTTTGAACACCCGATCCACTTCAGCGATATCACGCGGCTTACCAAACGAGCCAAACGAAACTCCGCCAGCAATTAAGGACACGAGTGATTGCGTATTAATTTGCATCCCATCAGGTGAAAGCGTGACGTCGACACCACTTTCGTTCCAAAAGCGCGTGCTGCCGTCTACATAACGATCGTAAGGTGCATCGATGAACACTTCAATTTCAATGAACTTGCCTCCGGGCTCGAGCTTATAACTCGAGATCATTCCAACTTGCAGGCGACGCATGTAAATCGGCGCGCCAACACTTAACGAACCCAAGTCATCACTGCGCAGGGCAAAACGGCTACCCGGGCGGTCACTCGTAATTGGCGGTGGCTCTTCAAGGCCGATAAATTGCTTTTTCGTGGCCTTACCAAGCTCACCGTGCTTGGTGTCGGTTTCGATGTAAGCACCGGACATCAGTGTCGATAGGCCCGATACACCGCTGATGCCGATACGAGGCTTCACCACCCAAAATTGAGTCGCTTCGTTCGCCATTCCGGCGGCGTCTTTATTGAGTTCGGCCTCGACCACGACCTTGTCGCGCATCTCAGTTAAACGAATCTCTTTGACCAGACCGATCACCACGTCGCGATAACGCAGTTGCGTCTTGCCTGCTTCTAGACCAGTCGCAGACTGAAAGGTAATGAAGATGCGAGGGCCTTGCTTAGACCAGCTGTGATAAAGAATAGAAAGACCGACCAACGCAGCGACAAGCGGAATGAGCCATACCCACCCGAGATTACGCTTTGGGCGCTGACTGACACGCGGCAACCCGGGTACTTGGTTTGTCATCGACTGCTCCGGCATGCCGGACTCCTTGGTCAACATAAAACAGTAGTGACCTCAAGACCAAAAACGGCAAGAGGTGGTGCAACCTTGCCCGTGAGGGGCTCAATCGCTTAAAGATTTACTTTAGGACGGCATTTTCGCAGACTCTGACAAAAAATGCCTGCGATGGCCGGCACGCCGCCACGCCAAACGAGGATCAAAACCCAAGGCCGCTAACATCGTCAAAATCACCACGCCCGCGAAGGCTGCAGCTCCCCCCCCGGGGTCAATCGTCAGTAAAGCGCCAAAGCGACCTAGCGCTGACAATAAAATGACCACAAATACATCTAACATCGACCACTGGCCGATAAATTCGACTACTTCGTATAAGTGTGTGCGAGTTCTGAGACCGCCAAGTGCACGCCTTTGGGCGAGATACACCAACACCGCTAAACAGATCAATTTGAACAAAGGTACGATGACGCTAGCGATGAAGACCACCGCGGCGATACTGTAAGACCCCATCGAAACCAACTCAATCACACCACCCAAAATAGTGTGTGCCGAG
>CALCPT010000424.1 GCA_937897265.1 uncultured Alcaligenaceae bacterium | reverse complement strand
AAGCTGAGTCACTTTTTTAAAAATTGGCTCAACTCTAAACAATGTAAGTGGCAGGCTCATCTTGTGAGGCACCTGAGGGGCCATACTGTGTCATCCAATCATGCTTGTGGCGTCAGTTGACAGTAACTGCTACGGCTTTCGACTGTCACTAATACTGAGAGCAGTGTCTCTCAGATGAAATTTAAGCTGCATTCTGAGGTTTTCTAGAGAATGATATTTTAATTATAAAAATTTAATAAATATACGTTAATAAACAATATTTATTATTTTTTAGTAGTACATAATTTAAAGATATTCTGCTACTTCTTAGTTTGAGGAAAATAATTTAACTGTTATATTGACAGTGGCAATATATGATGTCATTATGACACTGTCTTAAACTAAATCAGCCATTTTCAGATGACCACACTTAAAGCCTTAGACGAGTTTGCGGGTAACGCTAGCGAGTTGTGCGCGGCCGTGATTGCGGCTAGCAAGCAGCATCACTGGCGTATTGAGCCGGACTCGATCAACGAGCGGTTGGTGCGTTATTACGCCGGCGAAGGGGTGATCGATCGTCCAAATCGCCAAGGGCGGGATTCGACCTACGGCTTTAGGCATTTGGTGCAGCTCATTATGGCGCGCCGCTTAAGTCATGAACAAAAATGGAGCTTGCAGTTAGTCGCTCAATACAACCAAGAAACCACCACAGCCGAGCTTGATCGGAGTCTATTCAAGCCCCTCCAGGCTGAAGACGATTACTCAAAAGAGGCTGAGGCAAGGTCGCCTGATAACGCTGCCTCGTTGGTGCAAAAGTTTAAAAGAGGTGTTGGGTTACAGGTGAACAACTCTGAACGCTTGGATTCACGAGATTGGTTCCTGAACAAAACACCCAGATAGGGAATGTCACCCAACAGCGGTACCTTCTGCACGAATTCGTTCTCTTGCTGCAAGAAGATGTCACCAATGACCACCGTACCGCCGTTTTCAACCAACACCTGGGTCTGTACGTGCTTGGTATCGATGGCATAGCCTGCCGTGGTGACCTGACCGACGCTGTCCTTGGCGATGTCGAGCTCCAAGACCACCGCCCCTTCAGGGGTGATTTGCGGTGTCACCTCGAGTTTGAGGTTGGCTTTGCGAAACGCAATGGAGGCCGCCCCATTGCCATTGTTGACTTGGTACGGCAGCTCGGTGCCCTGCTCGATCAAGGCCTTGGTTTGGTCCGCAGTGACCACCCGCGGACTGGCAATCACTTTGCCTTTGCCGTCGGCTTCAAGCGCAGAGATTTCGAGGTTGAGAAACTGATTGGCCGCTGCATTGAACAAGGACACCGCAAAACTGGCAGGCGGAAACAGGGTTTGCCCCGCCGCGCCTGCCGGCAAATTGAGCCAATAACTGGGCTGAATGCCCCCCGAGGCGGCCATGCCTTGTCCACCGATGGCCAAGTTAACTGGCTTGGCAGTTGCTGCAAAGGGGGCCGCAAAGCTGCTGGCAAATGCACCGCCCAAACGAACACCCAAGGATTTGCCAAATTGCGCTTCAGCCTCCACGATTTGCGCTTCGATCATGACCTGTCGCACTGGAATGTCCAGCCATTGAATGACGTTTTGCAGCTGTTTCAAAGCCGCGGGCGTGTCCAAGAAAAACAACTGATTGGTTCGGGGTTCGGCCATCACCGTGCCTCGCGCACTTAACCAACGCTGCCCTGACGCGCCCGCACTCACGCCGGCAGACTGCAAGCGCTGCGCCACATCGAGGGCTTTGGCGTATTTCAAAGTGATGGCCCAGGCTTGCAATCGCTCGGATGCATCGTTGCGTGAACTGATCCACAAAACGCCATCTTTGCTGATCGCCTCCAGCCCTTTGGATTGCACCACCACGTCGAGCGCTTCTCGCCACGTCATGTCTTTCAAATGCAGACTAACAGGACCCGAAAC
>CALCPT010000423.1 GCA_937897265.1 uncultured Alcaligenaceae bacterium | reverse complement strand
GCACGTTAGCGTGATATGAAATCAGTAACCCAGCCGCACCGCTTAGCGCACCAAATCCAGCAGCTAACAGAGCCCTTGCCACAACGCCCGAACACCAAAACCGCGCTGCCGTTGCGGGTAACATCAGTAGGCCGACCGCCATGAGTGTGCCTAGCGCTTGAAAAGCAGATACCAAGGTCAGCACCACCATCAACATGAAGAGTTGATGTACCAAGCCACCTCGCCCACCGACCGAGCGTAAAAAAATCGGATCAAAACACTCAACAATCAACGGACGCCAAATGACTGCGAGTCCAAGCAGCGTCAGGCTAGACGCCCCCCCGATCAGCAGCAGTGACTCGCCATCTATTGCCAACACACTACCAAACAGAAAATGTAGCAAATCGACCTTGCTGCCAGAGGTTGCAATCAGCATCACGCCAAGTGCAAGCGTAATGAGGTAAAACGAGGCAAAACTAGCATCCTCTTTCTGTGCGGTCCAGCGCGTGACCGCGGCAGCAAGCAAGGCCATGAGTGCAGCGGCGACGAAGCTGCCGATCGTCATCGCAGGCAACGACAGGCCAAAAAATATAAAGCCGACCGCGGCACCTGGTAACACGGCATGCGCGATCGCATCGCCCGCCAAACTCATGCGCCGCAATACGAGAATGGTGCCGATTGGTCCACACGCCAAGCCAATCGCAAGGCACGCCACCAACGCACGGCGCATAAAGCCATACTCAACGAAAGGCTGAAGGAACAAGGCATATACCCATAGCCACCAATCAGACACCATCAACGTACCATCCCCACGTCACCAGGCCTCGCACACCAAGGTGCCCGCTCGTCCCAATACTCAGATGTTTGTCTGGCTTGCGCGAGATTTTCGGGCGCAAGCACTTGTACGCTATCGCCCCACGCAATGACTTCACGTGCCAACAATAGTGTTTGTGGAAAATGCGCAAGAACCATATTCATGTCGTGCAACACTGCGATGACCGTGCGCGCCTGTCGATGCCAACTCAGCACGACTTGTAATAGGTCATCCGCGGTACGGGTATCGAGCGCATTGAAAGGCTCATCGAGCAAAATGATTGGTGCATCTTGCATCAGCAGGCGTGCAAATAAGACGCGCTGCAGTTGGCCAACGGACAGCTCACCGATCAAACGACGTTCAAATCCAACCAACCCGACTGCAGCCAACGCTTCAGTGGCGTGCACACGCATCAGTGCCGTCACGCGATTAAAGCTTTTTAGCTCGCGCCAGGCACCGAGCAATACAACATCTAAGACACGAACCGGGAACTCCCGATCAATTGAAGACTGCTGTGGGAGATAGGCTACGTCGCCCTTTTGGGCTCGCCCAAATTGAATCGAGCCCTCGGCCGCTTTGAGTTGACCAGACAGCGCGCCAAGCAACGTACTTTTGCCCGCGCCGTTCGGACCCACGATCGCGGTGAGAGAGCCGGGCAGAAAGCATCCCGTCACGTGATGCACCGCTGGGTGCCCTTGATAGGCCAGCGTCAAATTCTGAATCTCGATCGCGTCAGGCGCGAGACGGGTTGAAGAATGATTAGGCATTGCCAGCGAACGCCCAAAAAATAGCCAACCACAACAACCCCAACAAGGCTAACACCGCCAAAACCCTTGCGCCCACGCCAACTAAAACGGGACTGACTTCAAGGCGCACGGCGCTGAGGCGCGGCTCGTGCGTGTGCGTCACAGCATGGTCGTGCGCGCCAACATGGACATGGGCCTCTGACCGAGCAGGGCTCGGACCGGTCGCCTGCCGCCCAAAGGTCTGATGAGTGTGCGCTGAGGCCATGTGATGTAAATGACCGTCGTGGCTTGCGGGCTCGTTTGCTTGAGAGGACTGTGCTGGGGCCAACGGCATAAAGCAAGGTGATCTAGGTAATTTGGGATGTGTGCCTGTCGCAAAGTATGAATTTGCGCAATATTTGATAATGATAATACAATCTCATTATCAATGCACGCATTCAGCCTCGCCTGTGTTATTTTTCGTCCTATTCGCATCGCGCTGTTTGGTCGACAGTGGCCGTTGCTGACCTCGCGTCGCACGTGTTCTTCAAGACAGGTTCATGGAAAGATCAACGATTCAACGCTCTGCTATCCACGATGCTCTTAAACGTGCGGGACGTCCCCTGCTAGCGCTTGAAGTGCTCGAGCTAGCGTGTGAAACGGTGCCGCGCATCGGCATCGCGACGATCTACAGAAATTTAAAAACGATGGTTGACGAAGGCGTACTTCGGCAAGTTGTGTTGCCCGGCGAAAACCCACGCTTTGAACTCTCTGGTCATGGGCATCATCACCATTTCCAGTGCAAGCAATGTCAAAAAGTCTTTGACATTCACTCGTGTCCAACCGACTTAGCCGCGCTTGCGCCAAAGGGTTTTACCGTCGAAGACCACGACTTGACTCTTTATGGTCGCTGCAAAAACTGTTAACGCTTTGCTGCCGGATAACCGATAGACTCGTTGAAACACTAAGCCTGAAGCGCAGCACCGAACAACAAAATACCTAGCGTCAATAAAGCAACCGATGCCAAGCTCTGCACTACCAGCAGTAGCCACCGACCAACCCAACGCTGTTGACCGCCGACGACATTGACCGTTGCGTGGTTAAGCCAAAGTGAGGCCGTCGTCAATGCGGCTACCGTGAGTCCTGTCCCCAAGCCCATCGCGAGCGCTGCTGCTACCCCAGCGAGAAAAAAACCTTGCGCCAGCGAAAATACCAACACGAAAATAGCACCGGTACACGGGCGTAAGCCAACTGCCAAAATCGCAGAACTTGCCTTGGACCAGGTTAAGCGCCCTGTCAACATCGCCGGATCAGGCGCATGCAAATGTCCGCAATGCTCATCGTGCTGATGCGTGTCACGGGGTTGTAAGCGCGTTGCACGCTCGGTCGCACCAGCCTCTCGATGCGCAGGATGAGCGCATTGAGCGTGATCATGCTGATGATCATGATGGTGGTGATCGTGATGATGATGACGATCGTGATGGTGATGACGATCGTGATTGGCTTGAGGTTTGCTCTGGCCGGCATGAGACGCATGGCTCTGCACCGGTGCCGCCGCGACACTAGCAAGTCGCTGTTTGAGCCAGCGCCAGACAGGCCGAACCATCTGCCGAAAAACAAGCCAAGCACCAAGCGCCACCATCATGGCATATGAGGCGATCTCAAGCCACCAAGTTGCTCGCGTTAACGCAAGCCCTGAGACATTCAGCACCCCTGCAGCGATGCCGACTAACCCAATCGCAACAAATGCCTGCAAGAACGCTGACAACAACGCCAGGAGTGCCCCGTTTTTGACGGTTTCACGATTTGCCAACACATAGGCTGCCAACACAGCCTTGCCGTGACCTGGGCCAAGTGCGTGAAAAACACCGTAACCAAAAGACAAACCGAGTAACAACCACGCCGCCCAGCCATCTTGCTGCCAAGCACGAACAGCGCCAGTAAGCTGTCGATAAAAGTGCGATTGCCACATTGCCATTTGGGCAAAAAATTCAGCCAACCAACCTGTCGAATCTGTACTTAAGCGCTGTTCGGTTATCGCAAACGGGTGACTGGTGACTGCAACTGCGTCAATCGACAGACCCGAAAGGGCAACGCCCAAGGCGACTGGAACGAGCGCTAGAAAGAAACGTGTCAGTGGAGAGCAAAGAGAAGGCATCGCGAGCTCAGCAGGTCACTTTAAATTGATGCGATAGTTGGCGCACAAGTTGTCGTAAATGCTCGGGTAACTCTTTTTGATCAGGCGTCAACGCGCCCAGTTGCCGTTGACTTTTTGAATCGAGTGCTCGGGGCGGCATATGCGAATACCGGCAGTTGGACGGCGCATCACTCAGCGTCAACACCTGATTACCCTTGTAATCAAACGCAACAAAGTAGCCGGGGTCGTTGACGTCTACCTCAAGCGAAAGCTTACCGCTTGAGACCGGCTCATTGAAAGGTAACTCAAAGGACAGAGTGAGTTGATTGGTTTGAGCATCCAAGTTTGACTGCGCGCGCACTGGTTTTTGCAGAGTCACAGCAGCACCACCGTGGGACACCGTCGTAAAAAAGTGTGAGGCAGGATCAGCCAGATTTTGCATCCACTGATCAGTTAAGGTTTTAAGTTCAGCCGCAGGTATCACCCCGTTTTTTTCGCGCGTGATCCCCTGCAACGAAAAGGCCGAGAA
>CALCPT010000422.1 GCA_937897265.1 uncultured Alcaligenaceae bacterium | reverse complement strand
GCTTTCGCCACTACCCCCTCAAGATAGCGTGTCTACCAATTTCACCACGTCGGCACGTGTACTGCGGATACTTTGAACTGCGTGTGCAAGACAGGAAACACTTGCCTCGCACGTTTTGCACTGACTGCGTTGAGGTAATGACGCAGTTTTGGTCAGCGCGAGAGTGTAGCACGCAGAGGCGAACTAGAGCCTCGGCGCACTAGCAATATTACTTGGCGGCAGGAGCAGGCGCTGCTGGCGCACCTGGAACTGCGGGTACCGCACCACTTGGAACAACGCCTGGAATGGCTGAGGCTGGTGCAGCAGGCGCACCGGGCACACTAGAGGCGCCTGGGACTGAATTGGCAGGCACCCCACCTGTTGTTGCGGGCGCACTGTTTGGCACACCAGGCACGGCAGACCCGACAGGCGGCGCCACCGGGGCTGTTTGCGAAAAGTTTTGCATGATGCCTGTATCTTGACCCTTGGTACCGCGATTACTCACGTAAGCGAGACCGATGGTGCTGATAAAGAACACCACTGCCGCCCACTTAGTCGCACGAGACATAAAGTTAGCAGCGCCGGTTGCGCCAAAGAGGCTACCAGCCGAGCCGCTACCGAAGGCCGAGCCCATATCGGCGCCCTTGCCTTGTTGCAGCAGCACCAAAGAGATAATGGTTAGCGAAGACAGAATCTGCACAACCAACAAAAGAGTAAACATCCAAGACATTGAGAGACTCCGAAAACTAAACGACCAAACTCATCACTGCGACTGCTGCCTTACGCCGCAATCGCCAGAAAATCTTCAGCCACCAAAGATGCCCCACCGACTAACGCACCGTCGATATCTGGCATCGCAAACAAACTAGCGGCATTCGCAGCTTTCACACTGCCACCATACAAAATTTGAACCTGACCGGCACCAATCGCCTGCAAAGCAGCCCGAATCGCAGCGTGTACCTCTTGCGCCTGCTCTGGAGTTGCCGTACGGCCCGTGCCAATCGCCCAAACGGGCTCATACGCAACGACAATTTTATTAACAGCCTCGGCGCCTAACGCCAGCACTGGGGCTAATTGCCGCTGAATGACAGCCATCACTTGATTGGCATCACGCTCAGCCAGCGACTCACCCACACACACCACAGGTGTCAGGCCAGACGCTAATGCCGCCTTAGCTTTAGCAGCGACCAACTGATCCGACTCACCATGCAAAGAACGCCGCTCAGAGTGGCCAACCAAGGCATAGCGACAGGCAAAATCCTTAAGCATCGCGCCAGACACTTCGCCGGTGAACGCCCCCTGAGCCTGCGCGCTGACATCTTGCGCGCCCCAAGCCACGGCCGAACCTTTTAAGGCTTCGCTTGCTTGTGCCAGATACGGGAAAGGCACACAGACTGCAAGCTGCGTGCCTGCGGCAATCGAACCGGCACCGGCGCACAAGCCTGCAAGCAGCTTGGCATTGTCAGCCAAATTGCCGTGCATTTTCCAGTTACCCATTACCAAGCGCGTACGAGAGATCGTCATCGAATACAACCCTGCTGTTTAAGCAAAACCTGCGACATAAAGTCGGGATAACCCAAGATTGTATCCTGTCATACCGTATTGCGGAAAGTCTTAACTTCCTCCCGATGGGCAGGTAGGGTTTCCGCTCGCTCCGTTAACCCATTTTCGAGCTGATGTTAGCTAGTTGTCAGGATGATTTTGCCGATTTGTTCGCCCGCTTCCATCATGGCGTGACCTTGGGCAGCCTGCTCAAGCGGCAAAGTCTTAAAAATCACGGGCTTAATCTTGCCTGCAGTGAGCAAAGGCCAGACATGCTGTTGCAAAGCGCGGGCAATCTCGGCCTTAAACGCAACCGGACGTGGGCGTAGGGTCGAGCCAGTAATCGTCAGACGCCGACGCATCAGTTCGGAAGAATTGAAGGTTGACTTACTGCCTCCTAGCGTTGCGATCAATACAATACGCCCATCGTCAGCCAAGCACTTCAGTTCGCGCCCGATGTAATCGCCCGCGACCATATCCAAAATGACATTGACGCCCTTCTTTTGAGTCAAAGCATTCACTTCTTCAACAAAATCCTGCGTCTTGTAATTGATGCCTTTGGCTGCGCCCAAAGCCTCGACGGCACGCGCGCGCTCGTCGCTACCGACGGTGGCATACACGGCGTGCCCTAAGGCGCTAGCCAACTGCACCGCAGTGGTACCAATACCGCTTGCGCCGCCGTGCACCAGCAAACTTTCACCGGCGGTGAGTTGCCCGCGATCAAACACGTTGCTCCAGACCGTGAAATACGTTTCAGGCAAACCGGCTGCCTCAATCATCGATAAACCCTTAGGCACTGGTAAACACTGCTCAATGGGCGCGGCACAGTACTCGGCGTACCCACCACCCGCTACCAAGGCGCAGACTTTGTCACCGATTTTGAAACCGCTGTTTCCCACATCACCACTCACAATCTCGCCGGCCACTTCAAGCCCGGGCAAATCAGTGGTACCCGGTGGCGGGGCATATTGACCCATACGCTGAAAGACGTCGGGGCGATTGATGCCTGCAGCCTCAACTTTGATCAACACCTCGCCGCGGCCCGCTTCAGGCATAGGTCGAGTGGTGGGTACCAACACTTCAGGACCGCCGGGAGTTGTAATTTCTATTGCACGCATCTTGATTGCCTCAAAAACATTTATCGGTAAATCGTTTATTATGCATCCCTTCAAGAAAAGGAAGCGTGGCCGAGCGGTTTAAGGCACCGGTCTTGAAAACCGGCGAGGGTTCACGCCCTCCGTGAGTTCGAATCTCACCGCTTCCGCCAAAACTAGGGGCTCTGGCTCGGCTCTAGGCTCTACCGGCTCTACCGGCTCTACCCCATTAACGGGGGATGAGCAGTATTCATCGAAATAGCAGTACTCATCAAACCACCTGCGGGTGGTTTTTTATTGCTTCGCACTGAAGTGTGTTGCTTATGCTTTGTGTAAGTTTGCGTATTTTTTGTCTAAAAAAGGCTTTGCGGGGGTAAGCCGTTCCGGTTAAAAAAGCGAAAAACCTAAAAAAGCTAAGTCTAATTCAACCTCCTCTCGAGGAGTAAGAATGGCCTCTAGCGATCGCACCCTCTAAGAGGCAAAGTTTAAATGAGCATCTCGTACTTTTTTTTACTTGCATTCGGACTCACCGCCTTCTCGTTATTACTCGCCTTTTTTATTGCCTACATTACCTTTCATCCGTTTTGGCATACAAAGTTGGTGGATATGTTTGGTGGCATCCAAAATATCAATCTCGGGAGCGTGATCTTCTTGTCACTGAGCATCGCCTTTGTGTTTAGCGATGTTACGCAAGTGCATTTGCGAGCGCGAGGTGCCATCATGGTCGAAGCTGACGCGTTGCGCACACTTGGCCGAATCTCACTCAGCCTCGACGATCGGGTCGGCGTTCCGCTAATGGCATCGGTGCAACAGTACACCCGAGACGTCCTGCAAAAAGAGTGGCCTGAGATGCGTCGCCCGACTAGCGTTTCTTTTAGTACGAACGAATCGTCAGCTCTGGGACCTTTGACTCGAATATCTGATATTGCCTCGCACCCCCAAAATCAACAGCTTTTAAGCCCGATTATGACAAACCAACTTATGTTGTTGTCGGGTCGAGTCAGAGAGCAACGTCTTCTCCGTGTCGAAGCCAGTCGTTATACGATCGGTTACCCTCGGCTTGGGTTGGTTCTTTTCTTGTTAACCGTTGCGGTCACGGTGCTGTCTTTGAGTGCGATTTCTAAGCGCCCTATGCAAATAGTTTCAACGTTTACGCTGCTCTGGTTGACGCTCATCTCACTTTTAGTTGTTTACACGCAGCAAAACCCATTTGCTGCCTTAGATTACGTGTCTCCTTTGCCAATTGAAGAGGCGCTGCAGCGTTTGCAAGTGATGAAAAAAACAGGCCCGTAAAGACGTCGCTGATAGTTAAACAAAACACCCGCTGAACAAGCGAGAAATATTTGCTAACAAATCTTTACCAAAGGTAACTTGAATATCTTGCTTCAACAGGTGTATCCTGATCTCATGAAACTGATTGAATCAATTCCTCCTTCCCTGAGTGACTTAACACTTGCTCGGACGAACCATGAAAGTTGGTTTAAAAATAAAGTATTAGCTTCGATGCAAGACACAAGGCCGCTGGTTAATCACGAACAAGTGATGTCCGAAGTTGAAGCTATCATTCACGAAGCTGAACTAAAAAGTCGGAAACTGGCTTAGTGCGAGAAATTGTTTGGCGCGCTGATGCGCGCGACAATTTGTCGGCGGCACTCGTGAGATCGTCGTATTACCCAACTACATCGTTGTGTACCGATTTACGACTACACAAATCGAAGTGCTGGGTGTTCTTCACGCACGACAACAATATCCTCGCTAAACCAACAACGCCACCGCTTTAATCTGCGCCCAAAGCGTAAGGCCTGGTTTGATTTTCAAACGCGCCACCGACGCGTACGAGATCTTTGCTAGCAAGCGTTGCTCGGGTTGGTCACCTGTCGACAACTCGATCAAGGCCTGACCCCCTGCACCGTCTCGTATTGCAAGAACGGTAACCGGCAAAATATTTAGCATACTAGTGTCGGCGTGGTGGCTGAGCGCCAAGCTCACGTCGCGGGCATGAATGCGTACACGTAAATGATCCCCCAGAGTGTGCGCGAGGCCATGGGCATACAGCGTACCCATCGAGCTTTGCAGTGTGAGCAAACCGTGCGCATCACGTTGCTGCACCGTCGCCTGCACCACCACGCCCGCATCGTCACGCAGGGCAAGCGGTGCTTCAGGGTGATTCATCACGTCAAGTGCCGGACCCGCCTGGCGCACACGCCCGCCTTTCATCAATACCAAATAATCTGCCAGACGCGACATCTCATCGACGGCATGGGTGACGTACAAAAACGGGATAGTCGTGATTTGCTTGAGACGTTCGAGAACACCCAAAATCTCTGAGCGGCGCGCAGCATCAAGCGCGGCTAAGGGTTCGTCAAGCAAAAGAATATCTGGGCGGGTGAGCAACGCACGTCCAAGCGCGACGCGCTGGCGCTCGCCACCCGATAATTGGCCGATTGACCGTTGTAACAAGGGCGCTAAATCAAGTTGCTCAACAAATTGAGCATATTCAGCCGCTGTACCTCCTACCCGTTGCCAGCCATAACGCAGATTTTGCTCGACAGACAAATGTGGCAAAAGAGCCGAGTGCTGAAACACAAAACCAACACGCCGTTGGTGCGCCGGCACAAAAACGCCAGGTGCCTGCCAGGTTTGTTGCTTGATGCGGATATGGCCTTTGACCTCGGGCTCGAGCCCAGCGATGGCACGCAAGATGGTGGTTTTGCCGCCGCCAGATGGCCCAAAGATGACTGTTGTGCCTGATGATGGCAATGTCAGATCAACAGATAACTCAAAGGCCGCTTCGCCCCCGCGCTTGAGCGTCAAACTCAAGTCGATACCGTATGCGCCATCAGCAGGTTTAAGAGAGCCTACCGGCTGCTCAGGCGAGCGATTCGCCCGCGTGAGGGCTGCTGACGGCTGTTCGTTTATCATGGCTCATTCCGCTGATGCGACAAGCGCTGGCCATACCATTGCATCAGGCACAGCACCACAAACGAGAACATCAACAACCCACCCGCTAGCCAATGCGCCTGTTGGTACGCCATTGCCTCGACGCGATCATAAAGCAGCACCGACAAC
>CALCPT010000421.1 GCA_937897265.1 uncultured Alcaligenaceae bacterium | reverse complement strand
AAACTATCAGCCCAAATATTACGCGCCCAGCCCCAGGCATAGATGCCTTCTAGCTCACTGGGAGCCGCCGACACACCGCCCGAACCTGCGACAGTTTTATACGTTTTGTCGGTGGCACTGTACTGATGAACGCTGGCCACGTGCACGACTTTTGTCGCATCGACAAAGCTATAGCAGGTGTTGGTTAAAACCGGCTGAGGGTTCAGGGCAAACCCTCGCAACTCAGCCACAATGGCAGCCGCGGCGACCTTGGCATGCTGATTTGCCATATGTGCCGACTTGGGCATGAACGCGGCATTTTGTGTCGAATCCCCCAAAATATGAATGTCTTTTGCAGCTGTTGATTCGAAATTCAAAAAATTCACCTGCGCCCAACGTTTATTGGAGTTGGCTAAGCCCGCTTGCACAATTAACTCAGCCGCGCGCATACGCGGCAAAACGTTCAATACGTCAGCCTGCACTGAGTCTTGGATATCGAAGCGAAGCGTCTTGGTCGCAGCCTCGACTCTGACAAGATTATGCGATGCGCGATATTCAATCATGCCAGGGTAAAAATCCGCCCAAGCCTTCTTAAATAACCCGGGCTTTGACACGACATCTTCATTCGCATCCAGAATCAAGACCTTAGATTTTGGCTTATGCTTTTTAAAATACGCAGCAACTTGGCAAGCTCGCTCGTATGGGCCGGGCGGGCATCTAAAGGGCGCTTCGGGGATGCTAAGCGCAAACACGCCACCATCGGGCATCTTTTGCAGTTGCTTTTGTAACGCAAGCGTTTCGGGCCCCGCCTTCCAGGCCTGCAGCGTCGCCCCCGCCTGATTCGCCTGCACCAAGCATTCGATGCTGTCCATCATCAGACCAATTCCTGGCGACAATATCAACTTATCGTAGCCTAGAGTTTTACCGGAGTTTAATTGCACGAGTCTTTTAACCGGATCAATCGTAGTCACCCAATCGCGCACCAACGAGACTCCATGTTGTTTTTGCAACGCACCGTACGAAACGGTCAATTCAGGCAGCGAACTTGAACCACCGAGCACCAAGTTAGACAGCGGGCACGACACGAACGACAACTCGGGTTCGATCAGAGTGACGTTCGCACTGCCACCAGACAAGAGGCGAAGGTATTTTGCCGCTGTGGCCCCACCATAGCCCGCCCCCACGACTAACACCTGAGCCGCCTTTAAATCGGCACGCACAACACTTGGAAACGCGAGGCTCGCAGCCAACATTGCTCCGGTACGATGTAAAAACTGACGACGTTTCATGATGTGACCTCGGGATAGTCTTCTAAGGACGAACGCCTGGACTCTCGAGCGGCATTGCGCGTGCACGCCAAGCCAAAAACAATTCAAGCTCAAGCAACTCGGCCGAACCAAACGCGTAGGGCTCTGCACGAACGCCTACCAAGCAATTACGCAAGCGTCGCTCAAGCGAACCAACCGCCTGCCACTCAAGCCGATAGATTGGATAAGCCGTTGGATGCGCTTGAGGAATTGGATTGCCAGCAAGCTTTTGCCCCGAACGCTCAGCATGACATTGGGCACACGATAGATTTAACTGACCCATGCGCTGATTAAACAAGCGTTGGCCCGAGACAAGCGCTGCTTCATTGGCCGGCGTGCGCTCAACCGTGATCGGCATGCCTTTAGACTGGTTAGCGACAAAAGCTGACAGCGCCAACAACGGCTTGCTCTCAAACGCAAAGGGTGTCGTGCCTTGCCGCTCGGTGCGACACTGATTGATCTGCCCCGTCAGACTAAGTAACTGACCCGCCGCGTTGACCTTGGGAAAACTCGCTGCAACACCTTTCATTGATACCGTGGCATCGCCATGACAAGACGCACACGACTGATTTTTTTTACCAGCAACCTCTTGCCATAACACCTGGCCGTCTAACACGGCAAACGTGGCCGGGTTTAAGAGTGGGTCATCTTGCATCGCCTTGGTATCAGGTGACATCAAGGCATAACTCGATTGGCGCTCGTGCCCGACGGGATCAGCTTGCGACAACGCACCGAAGGATAGGAACGCAGCCAAAGACATTGCTGTCGCGAGGAACACCAGTTTGTTGAACAGACCAAACAAAAAAACTTTGTGCATCCGAGGTATCGATTCACTCCGAGGCATGTCGTTGCTCCGAGGCATCCGGCTGCTTCGAGACATCACGTCACGGTGAGTGTGCTGGTGGTGTTCGAAGCGTAGCCATTATCGCCAGACCATTTGAATTCGAGTGTGCCGCTTTCAGTCGCGGTGGTCGTAAAAACAATCAGCGGATTCGCACCCATGGCAGGATGCAATTCAACCCGAAACACTTCGACACCGTTATACGTGCACCGAAAATCGCGAATGATATCTCGAGGAATCCGCTGACCGGTTTCAGTATGTCGAAAACCAGATTCCATATCGTGCTGCACAATGATACGGATCTCAAGGATTTCGCCTTTTTTAGCCGTCGTGGGCATCGTGACAATCGTACGAGAGGTCTTGCTCACATTACACCTCGGTGCAGGCAGCAAGCGTCACGAGGGTCGCCGCGTCGCCTTGCCAAAAAGAACCATCACTCATCTGCGCAATCGCTCTGACGCGCTGCGAATCGCCTAGACGGATGCGGGTCGTAATCGCCGCGCGCCCGGCACGAGGCGACAAGAAAAAACTCACCACATTCGGTAAGGGATTACCTTCTGCAACGATATGAATCGCACGCACATAATCAGCCTCAGTCATCGGGCTTTGCACTGCGACCTTCATGGTAACCAGATTACCGTTCTCAACCAGCGGTGGGATCTCGAGGGCGACTCGTCCAACTTTGGCGGTTTGACCACCCAAAATTTTATCGACGGCTTGCGTGGCGTCATCCACCGACGCGAGCGCATTCAACGCAGGCAACACACTGGCAGTTGCCGCACCCAGCACAAAAGTTCTTCGAGTGACTGTCACGGTTTTAAGCTCACTAAAAAAGCTACAACATCTTCAATGTCTTGCGCCGTCAAGATTGACTTACCAGCAAACTGCGGTGCAATCCGCGTAAACCCCTCAGCCCGATAATAAGAGGGCATGATGGTGTTGGGATTAAACCGACTGGCATCAACAATACGAGCACGTAATTGGCCGGCCGACAAGCCGGCCGAACTAGCCGCCAAATCTGGCGCCAACGTGCCCTGAAAGCGCTCTTCAGGAAACGGCCCGCTATGACACAGTATGCACAAACCACCTTGACGACTCAGGACTAAAGCACGCCCACGCACGACATCGCCAGGCTGGCCTGACAGCGACGCATTGATCGCGTCACCGGCAAAGACCTGCGCCTGAAGGGGACTCGAGCAGGCCAGCCAAACACTAACAGCTAAGGCCCACCCAATACCCCCATTTGTCATACCAAAGTCATACCACTATTTTTCAACGGCACATTACGCAGACGTTTGCCGGTCGCACGATAAATCGCGTTGAGCACAGCGGGCGCTGCTACACAAATCGTGGGCTCGCCAATACCGCCCCAGTCTTTGCCGCCGCCTTCAATAATAATAGTTTCAACTTTAGGCATTTGCGCGAGGCGAATCGAGCCAAACGTGTCGAAGTTTTTCTGTTCAATGCGACCATCTTTCACGGTGCACTCTTCTTCAAACAACGCCGACAGACCGTACACAAACGAGCCTGACACTTGACGCTTGATTTGCGCAGGGTTCACGGCGTAGCCGCAATCCGTTGCTGCCACGATGCGATGAATCTTGACCTTGGTACCGTCGGTCACAGAGAGCTCGCACGCAGCTGCCACGTAACTGCCAAACGCAGTCATCTGCGCAACGCCTCGAAACACACCAGGCGCGGCAGGTTTTGTCCAGCCAATCCCGTCAGCCACAGCATTGAGGACCGCAAGATTACGCGGAAACTTGCCCATGAATTTACGACGAAACTCAACCGCATCAACACCAGCAGCCTCAGCAAGCTCATCCATAAAACACTCGATGAACACCGCATTTTGGTTCACGTTCACACCACGCCAGAATCCTGGCGGTATGTGCGTGTTGCGCATGGCGTGGTCCATGAGTTGATTTGGAAACTCGTAACCGAAGCCATGCTCGCCACCGTCGAATACACCTTGGAAAACCAAGGGGTCACGACCCTTTTGCTGTTCAACGACCGCAGGGCGCACCGCTGCCAAGATCGACTGACCCGACAAACGCATGTGCACGCCAGTTAAGTTTTTGTCCTTATCAAACGAGCCCGTCAGCTTACACATCATGACGGGATGGTAACGACCTTGGGTCATGTCTTCTTCGCGCGTCCAGATCAATTTGATCGGAGTACCTGGCATTTGCTTGGCGATATTGACGGCTTGGGTGGTGTAGTCTTGAAAGGCACCACGACGTCCGAAACCACCGCCCAGATTAATTTTGTACACCTCGCACTTGTCAGCCGCTAAACCTGAGGCTGCGATGACGGCTGCCAAGGACGCCTCACCGTCTTGCGTTGGCACCCAGGCTTCGCAACGCTCTGGCGTCCACTTCGCCGTCGCATTCATGGGCTCCATCGGAGCGTGATTCAGGAAAGGATAAAAATATGTAGATTCAGTTTTGTTCGCAGCGCTGGCAACGGCAGCTTTCATGTCACCAAACTGATTGCCGACAAAAGCCTGCTCAGCAGTCAAACCCTCTTGCAGCATTGTCTTGATTGTTGCGCTCGAAACAGAAGCGTTCGGACCCTCATCCCAGACAATAGCAACAGCATCCATCGCTGTTTTTGCAACCCAAAAGGTATCAGCAACAACAGCTACTGCGCTATCGCCAACCTGCAAAACCTTCTTCACACCTTTCATTGCAGTGGCTTTGCTACCGTCAAAACTTTTGACTTTGCCGCCAAACACAGGACACTCGCGAATGTTGGCAACCAACATTCCTGGTAAGGTCAA
>CALCPT010000420.1 GCA_937897265.1 uncultured Alcaligenaceae bacterium | reverse complement strand
TCTTGACGGTTCGTTCCATTGCTTGTTGTTGCTCGGCAGTGACGCGATCGTCGTAAGGCGTGCGCAGCCACGCGAGGCGAGGCGCAGCTTGAGGCTCAATCCCCGTATCATTTTTCATTGGCACGGCCGGCAACACAATGCTATCGGGCTCAACCGCGGCGCGATTGCGTAACAAATTAAAAGCGTACGCAACATCGTTGACTGATCTGGCAATGAAGCCCACATGGTCAAGCGACCCAGCTAACGGAAACACACCAGCACGCGGCACCGCGCCAAAGCTGGCTTTGAAACCCACCACACCACAAAAAGCAGCTGGTCGAATCACCGAACCAACGGTTTGTGTGCCGAGTGCCAAGGGCACGATACCCGCGCCAACCGCGGCTGCAGAGCCGCTTGACGAGCCGCCTGGGGTATGTGCAGCATTGAATGGATTGACCGTAGGCCCAGGCTGTCGCCAGGCAAACTCTGTCGTCACCGTTTTACCAAAGACCGCCGCCCCCAGTTGACGAATCTGCGTAACGATCGGTGCATCGTAGTCGAGCACTTGATCTGCATAGATCGGCGAACCGTTGGTCGTCGTGAGCGCATGCGTTGCAATTAAGTCCTTCACCCCAACAGGGATCCCAGCCCACTCACCACCGCTTACCGAGTCCAACACCTCTTGAGTGGGGGTTCGGGCAACAAAGGCATGCAGCGTAGGTTCAAGCTCATCGGCGCGTGCGAGACATTGTTGCAAATACTCTTTGGGCGACAAGCTGCCCTCTGCAATCGCGCGGGTTGCGGCAAACAGGCCAAGCGGTAATTTATTCGGCTTCATCATTGATCTCATTTCAATCTGTGTACACTGACTGTAGCGCGAACCTCTCGCAGGATCAATGACGCAGTGATTTAAACTAATCGTCTCGTATGTGAACCCACTATGTACAACCCAAAGCACTTTGAACAAAATGACCTGACTGTTGTCGGCGAACTCATCAAACACTTTCCGTTGGGTACGCTCGTTACGCGCGATGGTGAGTCACTTGAGGCGAATCACATCCCGTTCATACTTGAGGGTGATTTAAGCCCAGGCACCAAACTCCTTGGTCATGTGGCGAAAGGTAATCCAGTTTGGCAAACCACCAACCCCGAGGCTGAGTCACTGGTGGTGTTTCAAGGTCCAAGCGCTTACATCACTCCTAATTGGTACCCCTCTAAACTTGAGACCCACAAAGTCGTGCCAACCTATAACTACGCAGTTGCTCATGTGTACGGTTGGCTCACGGTCTCGCACGACCCAGCTGTTAAGCAGCAAGTGGTGGCAGACTTAACCGCAAAGCTAGAGCTCAGCCGCAACAGCAATTGGCGCGTCACCGATGCGCCCGCTGATTATCTGGCAACCATGCTGGACGCGATTGTCGCCATCGAGCTCACCATCATCCGCGTGCAAGCAAAATGGAAAGTG
Source organism: uncultured Alcaligenaceae bacterium (assembly GCA_937897265.1). Classification (GTDB taxonomy): domain Bacteria; phylum Pseudomonadota; class Gammaproteobacteria; order Burkholderiales; family Burkholderiaceae_B; genus Zwartia. The sequence continues at coordinate 3,471 of CALCPT010000420.1, read as the reverse complement.
AGCCAAAACCGCACTGACTCTGACCGGATGGGCGTTGCGAAGGGCTTAGCGAGTACAGCGGGCCAAACCGATAATGACCTTCAAATGGGTCGCATTGTTGGGGCGAGCGGCGGCTTGGGTTAACTAAGACAAGAGGCACGCAGAGTCGGGCTAACGAACGGCTAGCTCAGACTTTGACTTATTTGACGCAGCTAACCGTCGCGTGTAGCAGCATGCCATCCACCTCATGACCGGGCACGAATTGAGCGTTGACAACACGACAGCCTGTCACTTTTTCGATGCCAGCGATCTGACGCGCTTTTTGCACCGCGAGGTCTGGCTTCATCCCACCCTCCTTACCACCGTAGGCTTCCCAGCGGTTTTCGCCCAAGGGGATGATGCTGATCTCGCGCTTGTCTAAGACCACGATCTGGCGGGCTGGGTCGCGATGGTAATAGACGGGGCTACCTTGGCAACCCACCAAAAGCAACACCACAACCGCCACCAAACTTTTCATGTCGTTCTCCAGGACGCCTTGCCGCTTGGGGCAAAAATCACGTCAAAAATATCTTTAAGGTTCAAGCATAACGTGGTTTGCGAGAATCACTCGCAGATTTTGACGCCTTTTGGTATCGTCAATCCACAAGCTTTATTAGTTGTTTCGCATATGCTGTACCCAAATGCGTCGTTTATTCATTAAAAATAACATTTCTTCTGAGGCAAACCATCATGTCAAAAGCAGGCGTTTTACAGCTCCCCTCAATGAAGGGCAAAGTTTCTGATGCAGAATGGCAAGCGCGTGTCGATCTGGCCGCCTGTTACCGTCTAGTCGCGATCTATGGCATGGCCGATATGGCCGCCAATCACATTTCAGCGCGTGTCCCCGGCGAAGAAGGCACGTTTTTGATCAATGCCTACGGCATGATGTACGAAGAAATTACCGCTTCGAGTTTGCTGAAAGTTGACCATCACGGCAACATCCTCACAAGCCCCGATTTTGGTGACCTCAAGTATGGTTTGAACAAAGCCGGCTCGGTCATCCATAGCGCGATTCACCACGCTCGGGCAGATGTCGGTTGCGTAATTCACACCCATAGCTGGGCCTCGATGGCCATCTCTTCGCTTGAGTGCGGCTTATTGCCACTCACCCAAACAGCGATGCGTTTCTTAAAAATTTCGTATCACGACTACGAAGGTGTCGTGCTCGATGAGCGCGAACAAGAGTCACTCTGCAGAGACCTTGGAATGAGCGAGGCCATGATTCTGCGTAACCACGGCGCCTTGACGGTGGGCCGCACCGTTGGCGAAGCGTTTAATTGGATGCACCGCCTTGAGTTGTCGTGTCATGCACAATTGGGTGCAATGTCATGCAACAGCCCGTTATCAAAGGTCTCACAAAAGGTGCTTGACGAGACCTGGAACAACTACCAACCTGGCACTCGTCGGGCCTATGGCGTGATGGAGTGGCCTGCTCTATTGCGTAAACTCGACCGTACGGACATGTCTTATCGTGATTAAACCAATTGCTTCGCTTTTTTTGACCGGGATACTCGGCCTCGTCTTGCCCGCTCAGGCGCAAGACGCTCAAGAGTACCCGACCAAACCCGTCAAAATTATTGTGTCCTTTACCGCGGGCGGCACAACCGACATCATCGCGCGTAGTGTCGGTCAAAACCTTGCCGAGAAGCTAAAGCAACCGTTTGTGGTCGAAAACAAACCGGGGTCGGGCGGCAATATTGGTAACGAAATTGCCGCACGCGCTCCGGCCGATGGCTACACCGTGACAATCGCTTCGGTCGGGCCGATCGCCATCAACCCCACTTTATACAAAGACCTGCGCTACAACCCGCTAGTGGATTTGGTGCCGGTGGTATTAATCGCCGACGTACCCAACGTGTTAGTCGTTAGCCCAAGTTTGCCAGTCAACACCTTTGCCGAGTTTGTCGCGTACGCGAAGGCTAAAAAAGCTGGCACACTAAATTACTCGTCAACCGGTACGGGTACGTCTTCGCACCTGTCGAGCTTTATGTTGATGGATGCCATTGGAGTCGAAGCACAACATATCCCGTACAAGGGTGCTGAAGCGCTCAACGACTTAATCGCAGGTCGCATCGACTTTATGTTTGCGACAATCCCTTCAGTGATCGGGCAAATCAAGGGTGGCAAGCTGCGTGCCATCGCGGTCAGTAGCCCAAAGCCCTCGCGCTCATTGCCCGGTGTCCCCACAGTTGCTGAAAATGGCTTTCCAGACTTTTCGGCCGGTTCATGGTTTGGCATGCTAGCGCCCAAAGGCACGCCACAGGCCATTATCGATAAGCTCAACAAAGAAGTGAACCTTGCGATGATCCCGCTTGAGCATCGCTTTGTTCAAGAGGGCGCGGACCCAGTCGGAGGCACTGCCGCTTATTTTCAAGAATTCATTCGCACAGAACACCTTAAATGGAAAAAAGTCGTGATTGATTCTGGTGCGACGCCGCGTTAAGGAAATTTGTATGCCAAACATTGTGTTGAATCACACTCCGCGCATTCTCCTGTCTGACAAAACAGCACTCGAGCTTGCGCCACAAATGAGCGATATTCTTGGGCCCGAGGGCTATCAACGTGTCAGTGCTGCTGACGTACACGCTGGTACACAAGACTTAGACTTCTGTTTTATTTCGCGCGACATTACTGCGGGCTCGACTAAGCATCAAATTGAAGCCAGCACACAGTATGTGTACGACGCTCTACTCAAGTCCAAAACACTGCAGTGGGTACATGTGCACTCTGCGGGCGTTGACCGACAAGTGTTTCTGGATTTGATGGCGCGCGGGGTGACGATCACCTCGTCTTCTGGTGCGAGTGCAAGCTTAGTAGCTCAAACCGCCTTGACAGGATTACTGTCACTCGCGCGCCGCTTTCCACAACTCGCCGCCGCACAACGCGCTCACGTCTGGGCACCGTTTATGAAGGTCGGACTGCCTCCAGATCTCGAAGGTCAAACGGCGACGATCGTAGGTTGGGGTCCGATCGGACAAAAACTTGGTGCTTGGCTGACCGCACTAGGTTTGAAAATTATTGTGGTCCGTCAGTCTGCGACCTCTTTAATCGAGAACACCCGCGTCGTGAGTTTTGATAGCTTTAATCAAATATTGCCTGAGACCGACTGGCTGGTGCTTGCTTGCCCGCTCACCAAACAAACGACGAACTTAGTCAGTAAAGAGGCGATCGCCCGCATGAAGCCCGGCTCACACATCGTGAATATTTCACGCGGCACTGTGATTGACGAACTTGCCATGATCAATGCCTTGCAAAATGGACACTTAGCGGGCGCCTACCTTGATGTCTTTGCGCAAGAGCCCTTGCATGTTGACTCGCCGTTGTGGGATATGCCTAACGTGATTGCAACGCCACACACCGCCGGTTTTTCAGACGCCATCTTGCATCGTATGGCACAAAAATTTATTGAAAATCTGGGCTACTGGAAACGTGGCGAGCCAATGATTAACTTGG
>CALCPT010000419.1 GCA_937897265.1 uncultured Alcaligenaceae bacterium | reverse complement strand
GCTTGGGCTTTATCGATATCGAAACCCCCATGCTCACCAAGAGCACACCCGAAGGTGCGCGTGATTACCTGGTGCCTTCGCGCGTGAACGCTGGCGAGTTCTTTGCCTTGCCGCAATCGCCACAGCTCTTTAAACAGATGCTGATGGTGTCGGGTTTTGATCGCTACTATCAAATTACAAAATGCTTTCGCGACGAAGATTTGCGCGCTGATCGTCAGCCCGAATTTACCCAGATCGATTGCGAAACCTCGTTCTTAAACGAAACAGAAATTCGTGCGATTTTTGAAGACATGATTCGTCACGTGTTCAAAGCTGTGCAAAACGTTGAACTCGCCAATCCGTTTCCGATCATGCCTTACAGCGAGGCGATGCGCTTGTATGGTTCAGACAAACCTGATCTGCGCGTCAAGCTCGAGTTCACAGATTTGACCGACGTCATGAAAGATGTCGACTTCAAAGTGTTTGCTCAGGCAGCTACCACCGAAGGTAGTCGCGTGGTCGGTTTGCGCGTACCAAAAGGTGGCAGTATCTCGCGCAGCGAAATCGACAGTTACACCAAGTTTGTATCGATTTACGGTGCAAAAGGCTTGGCTTGGATCAAAGTCAACGAAGTGGCCAAGGGCCGCGATGGCTTGCAGTCACCAATCGTTAAAAACTTGCACGATGCGGCGCTTGCCGAAATGATCAAGCGCACCGGTGCGCAAGATGGTGATCTGATTTTCTTTGGCGCAGATCGTGCCAAGATTGTGAACGACGCGATCGGCGCGTTGCGTGTCAAAATCGGTCATAGCGAGTTTGGTCGCACTAACGATTTGTTCGACGCCGTTTGGAAGCCACTTTGGGTGGTTGATTTTCCGATGTTCGAATACGACGAAGAGGCCGACCGTTACGTGGCCGCGCATCACCCCTTTACTAGCCCCAAAGATGGTCACGAAGATCTGCTCAGTACCGATCCATCAAAGGCAACTGCCAAAGCCTATGACATGGTGCTCAACGGTTGGGAGATTGGCGGCGGCTCAGTGCGTATTCACCGCGAAGAAATCCAGAGCAAGGTGTTTCGTGCACTGAAGATTGACGCCGAAGAAGCACAACTCAAGTTTGGCTTCTTGCTCGACGCCTTGCAATATGGTGCGCCTCCTCACGGCGGTATCGCCTTTGGTTTGGATCGCATCGTCACGATGATGACCGGTGCCGAGTCGATTCGCGATGTGATTGCTTTTCCAAAAACACAGCGCGCACAGTGCTTGCTGACACAAGCACCTTCGCCAGTGGATGAAAAGCAATTACGCGAGTTGCATATTCGTTTGCGTCAGCCGGATGTAAAAGTTTAAAAAGTCAGGTCGGCCTGAAGTTGTTAGGCCGAAAAGTTTTGTTTGTTGTTTAGTGCGCTTTTGATGTTTAGTTTGTCATGTTTTTTATGACGAGTGATGCGCTTAATTACTAAATAGGCGATGTCTGCCGCACGCGGCAGCATCGACCAACATGTCGTTGCTTCGAGTCGTCAGCTATAACATCCATAAGGGTCGCTCACTTTCAGGGCGCGACTCAATGGTGGATTTGCGACTCGGGTTGCACGGTCTACGACCTGATTTATTATTTTTGCAAGAAGTGCAGGGGCGCAACGACCGTCATGGTCGTTTGCATGCCCAACACGAGTCGTTGGCGGCAGCCCTGCATATGGAAGTTGCCTACGGTTGCAACGCCATCAAAAGCCAAAGTGATCACGGCAATGCCTTGCTGTCGCGGCATTCAATCGTTAGCTTCGAAAATCAAGATATTTCAGATCACCGCTTAGAGCAGCGCGGCTTGTTGCATGGCGTGATTAAGGTCAACGAGCGCGAGGTGCATTGCTTTGTGGTGCATTTAGGTTTGTTTGCGGGCGGTCGTGTGCGCCAGATCGAAGTGATGGCCGAGCGCATCAAGCGGATGGTGCCAGACGATGCCCCGATATTGATTGCGGGCGATTTTAATGACTGGAACAATCGTCTTGCTCCGTTGTTTGTGCAGCAACTCGGCGTCTACGAAGTGTTTGCGAATGCACCCCGCACCCAAGGCGTGATGCCCAAGCTTCGTGAATCGATGCATCAATTACGTGGGGTCTGGCGTGGCGATAGCCCCTTAGAGATTCGTGCCAGCCTGTTTCGCCGCGAGGCGTTGCGCAAAAACCAGTTGTCGATGGAGGGCGCCTATAGCCCGACGCCACCGCCTCGTACGTTTCCGAGCGCGTTTCCGTGGTTACGCCTTGACCGCATTTATCAACGCGGCTTTGCGGTGCGTAACGCCCGCGTGTTGCGTGGCCGGCCGTGGTCAAAGCTATCGGATCATGCACCGATCTTTGCCGAGCTTGAGTTGCCGTAGATATTAGTAGTCGCTGCTCTTACCCGTTAAGGCAACCCCGACTCTCAAGAGCAAGTACGCCAAACCGTCAGTCATGCGCGTCAGCATAGGCCGCTGCGCGTACAGCGTGTGTTCAATCACTTTGCTGCCGTGTACGATTGCCGCTTCAAGCGACTCGCGCAGCGTATGCGTAAAAGCGGCATCATCAATGACGACATTCGCTTCGCGTGCAAGTAATAGGCTAAAGGGATCGAGGTTTGAGGACCCAACAGTTGAAATCTGATCCAGGACGGCTACTTTTGCATGTAAAAAACTCGGTAGATATTCATAGATTTCAATACCGGCCCGCAAAAACTGATCATAGATCCAGCGTGTGGCGTGATACTGCATGCGGTATTCAATTTTGCCCTGCAGAAGTAGCTTGACCTTGACGCCGCGTTGCGCGGCATTGATGAGGGCGTGACGTAGTTTTCGGCCAGGTAAAAAATACGCGTTGGCGATGATGATCGTTTCTTGTGCGTGTGTAATGCCCTCAAGGTAGACGGTCTCTATTGACTTGCGATAGCGCAGATTGTCACGCAACACCAACGCGGCGTGGGCGGTGCCCGCAGCGGGATGTAGCGCACCACGGTGGCGTTGATGTCTGAAGCGTAGATGGCGCCAAGTGCGAGGCGCCCTGAGTAAGAGCCGCCAGTTTAGGCGCAGCCAAAGTAGATCTTGCGCATGTACCGCTTCGGCAACCAGCGGCCCAGTGACTTGAACCGCGTAATCAAAGCGAGGGTCGCCCACATGTTTAAGGGGCTCATGCGTCAAATAGTCGTCTTCAAAATTGATACCACCGATAAAGGCTAAGCGCGAATCTATCACCACGATTTTTCGGTGTAGACGTCGCAGACGTTTAAAGTCAAAAGACTTAAGCGTAAATTCTCTGGGCTCTGGGCGATAAATGCGGCACTGCGCTCCGACCGACTGCAGCTCACTTTGAATGGCCTGTTCGTCTTGAGCACTCCCAAACCCATCTAGCATGACCCGTACCCTGACGCCGCGCAGCGCCGCCAACTTTAAATGGTGCAAAATCTTGGCGCCAGCGGTATCCAACCGAAAGATATACGTTTCAACTTGAATGCTGCGCATGGCCCGGTCAAAGGCTTCACAAAGTGCCGGAAATAACTGCACACCGTTTTCGAGCAAGGTGATGGCATTGCTAGTTTTAAAGCGTAGGTGCGGATGAATTAAAGGCACGGCTTAACCTTGTCCAAGCACGAATTGTTTATACAAACCTTGCACCACTGGAATCATCAGCGTCAGTAAAAGTGGGATCATGATTCCAAAGCACCACTTAAAAATTTTGTTGTCTGCGTAAAGATTTGAGATATCCTTTTCAATTGGCGCGATTGAGCGGTGAATCTCTTTTTCAAGCCGAGCTTCAGATTCAACTATCTTCTTTTCGAGAGTTGTGACGGCACCCGAAAGATCACTCTTGGTTTCGTGGATCTTTCTCTCGAGGGTAATGACAGCAGCAGACAGTTCGCTTTTAGTTAGGCGAATTTCTTTGTCTAAGGCGGCTAGGCCCTGTGCCAGATCAGTTTTAGTCGCAAAGTCATGAACCGAGTGGTCGAGTGCCGCATTTAAAGCCTGGGCTTGCACTTCGGCGAGTTGCCTTGGCATACCGGCACGTTCAAGGTCTTGGCAGTAAGTTAGCGTATTAAAGCGGTGCATAGCGGTCATGTTCGGATGAGTAAGGCGCCCTCGGCGCCGATACAGAGAGTCTGCGGCATGCCTGCGCGCAATTCAATCCCTCGGCACCCCCAAAAGTCAAAAAACGACACAAGTCGAATTGTTAGTAGAAGTAACCAGGTACTTGACCGCTTTGCGTTTCCTAATGGAGCCTTGCATCATTGTTCTAAGAGCTTTGCTTGTTATAACCGCTCTGGGGCGGTTAGTATGGTGATTCAAAGATTTTTTAAAGCAGGCGTTTGATGCGCTTTGTTAATCCAAGATGAATGTTTTATTAACCGGTGGCGCTGGCTACATTGGCAACCACACAGCCGTGGCGTTGTCTGAGGCGGGTCATCGCGTTGTCATCTTCGATAACTTCAGCAACAGTGATCGTGGTGCACTGAAGCGCCTTGAGCAAATCTTGGGCGCGCCTGTCACCACCATCGAGGGCGATGTGCGTGATACTGCGTTACTGCAGCGCACCCTGACCGAGCAACAGATCAACGCCGTGATCCACTTTGCTGGCCTCAAAGCCGTGGGTGAATCGGTATCAATGCCGGTTGAGTATTACGCCAATAACGTACAAGGCGCGATCAGCCTGTTGCAGGCCATGCAGGGGGCGCAGTGCAAAACGCTCGTGTTTAGCTCAAGCGCTACGGTGTACGGCGACCCCAAATATTTGCCCATCGATGAAGCGCACCCCACCAGCGCGACCAACCCGTATGGCCGCAGCAAGTTGCACATCGAAGAGATCCTGTCTGATCTCAGTGCGTCTGATCCTTCATGGCATATTGCCGCGCTTCGATATTTCAATCCGGTGGGTGCGCACGCTTCGGGCTTGATCGGCGAAAATCCCAATGGCATCCCCAATAATTTGATGCCATTTATTGCGCAAGTGGCTGTCGGCAAACTGCCGCAACTGAAGGTCTTTGGTAACGATTACGACACCCCAGATGGCACGGGTGTACGCGACTATATTCACGTGATGGATTTAGCCGAAGGCCATCTCGCCGCGCTTAATTTTTTAACCCAACACGGCGGTGTGCATACGTTTAACCTGGGCACCGGTCGTGGCTATAGCGTGTTTGAAATGATCAAGGCCTTTGAGGCCGCAAGCGGCAAGCCCGTGCCCTTTAGTGTGGCACCGCGGCGCGCCGGCGATATCGCAAGTTGCTATGCCAGTGTGGATTTTTCGGCAAAGCAGCTAGGGTGGCGTGCGTCGCGTGATTTAAAGGATATGTGCGAAAGTAGCTGGCGGTTTAACGTCGCCTTAACTTCGCTTTAAGAAGCGCTCGTCTGACAGCGCCAGCAACCAGGCGATGCTCATCGCGTAAAAGCTAAGCGTACGAAGGGTACGCAAAATGAGTTCAGTCCAACCAAATACAAAAAATCCTACACATACGACTAAGCCCATCGCAGCGGCTACCCGTGCCGGCGCTGCGACGTGCGCCGAGAGCCTTTTGGCAAAGATCCAGGCGGGCGTAAGGTACATCAGCAGTAAAGCGGCTAAGCCTAGCAATCCATGGCTAGCCAGGCTGTACATGATGTCGCTATGCGGTTCACCAAAGTCTTGGGCATGGGTAAAGTCAGAGACGATGCCTTGGCGCCAATAATGCTCAACCATCGGCCTAAAGCTTTGGGTCGAGCCACCGCCAAACAGTGGATCAGCCTTAAACATTAACCAAGCTACGTGCCACAGTTGTATCCGACCACATTCTGACGAAATCGTTAACGGGCGTTCGATACAGTCAGCCGTTTGCGTGATTGCCTGTGAAAACCGCAGGCGCATCACTGAGCTTGAGGCTAAGACGGCCGAGGCGATCAGCACGGCGATGAGAGCAGGCAACACCAGCTTACGAGGGCTTACCTTGCCGCTGGCCAGTACCAGGCCAATCACAATAAAAAACGGCACGGCCAGCCAACCGCCACGGGTTTGGGTTGCCATAAAACCAAGCAAGCCCACAACTAAAGTGATTGCCTTCAGGGCGATTTCGGTTTTACGAAAACGGGTGAGTTGCCAACCAATTGAGAACGTTACCAATACCGCTGTGAGCAACAGCAAATCACCATAGGACACGGCATTGAATTGGGGTAAGTTGTCAGGGCGTTCGGTGCTTGCCCATGACAGCCAAAGCGCGGTACCTCCAGCGACCCAAGTTGCGGCGATCAGACCCCAAGTCGCTTGCCGCAACCACTGTGGGATCAGCGCCAGGCACGCCCCAAGCATGACTAAAGTGCCAAGGCTGACACGCAATGCCCGCTCAAACTCAGTGCCAAGTCGCAGGTCAGTGCGCAATGCGGCAAGGGCAATCACGCCGACTGAAAAGAGTAAGGCTAGTGCTAAGACGCGATACTCTTTCAGATCGGCCAACGTGGCACTTAACCCACCAACCCGTAACAAACAAATGGCTAAACTGGTTACCGCTAGGGCGTAGAACACACCACTGGCCTGCCCCAAATTGGTCAGCAGATTAAGCGGCATCAGGGCGATCAATGCCGCCACTAACAGCGCGGCAAGGCGTGTTTTGAAGGGGTAATGAAGAGATGCGGTCAAAAGCGTGCTCGGGCAGTATGAAACAGCGAATAAAGGGGATACTAGCCTATCTGGCGACGTTTTTCATATGAAT
>CALCPT010000418.1 GCA_937897265.1 uncultured Alcaligenaceae bacterium | reverse complement strand
GTCCAGACCAAGCAGGGCTGGGGCGATCTCATTTTCAATCCCTCGAACGGCTTGCATCACATCAAGCCCGCCAAAATGTGTTCCGCCATCGCGGCGTTCAATGGCTTCGCGCGTGCCACGTGAGGCGCCTGCGGGGGCAATGCCGCGCCCAAGAGCGCCTGACTCAGTGATGACATCAACTTCAACGGTTGGACGTCCGCGCGAATCCCAAATGCGTCGCGCATGAACTTGTTTAATGCGACTCATCGTTGACTCTCCTGACTCCAGCGTATTGTTACTTCATTCATTTTCTAAACTCCCACTTTCTGGCAATTGGTATTTCATTCATGATTTTAGTGATGGGTCTCAGCGCACAGGTGCACGAATCAGTTTGCGAAGGCTTGACTCCAACGCTCATGGATGATTGAAAAAGAAACATCATCTTGTTTTAAAAATTCGATTGCGAGAGTTCGCACGACCGCTCCGCGCTCAGCGGCAAGATATTCGACTGGAGATTTGCCGTCGATGCGTGCAAGCATGAGGCCGGGTAATAACGAGGCGATCCGGTACTCGAGTTCTGGCACCGACTCCCACGTCACCTCTTGCAGATAAGCCTTCAAAAAATCTTGCGCGCCTTGTAGTAAAGCCGGTGCCAATCGAGGCATATGCGCGGCTTTCAAGAAAAAATGATTCAGGCAAAACGCGACATCAAACGCTGGGTCGCCGTACCAAGCACACTCTGCATCCAGTATGACCGGGCCTAAAGGGCCAAGCATAATATTTTTGGGGCTGACATCACCATGCACCAAGACTTTAGGATTGTGTTGTGTTCGCTTGATAAGAGCCTTTAAGTGCGGGCTTAACTCTGGGTGCTGACGCGCGGCCTCTTCAAGATATGGCTCAAGTCGGATGGCATAAAACGTGTCGTCGTTAGCAAAGCGCTTGGCAATATCCTCTTTTAGCGCTGTTTGCGAGTGGATACGTCCAACTATGTTGCCAAGCTGACCGGCGACCTTTTCTGCGACTCTTGCGACGAGAAGCTCTGCCTTCCAGTTGAGGTATTCTGCCCCAAGGTGTTGCATCACAAAGCTTTTACTTGTTTGATCGATGCCTAGAATTTTAGGCACGGCATCGGGTGCGATCGAGGCAGCCGTTTGCAGCCAATCGATTTCAGCAAACACACGATCAACAGGTGCCAACCATTGTTTGGCAACTTTGAGTTGGGGGAGTGCTTGCTTGAGGCAATACTGCGCTTGTTTGGTGGTGAGTTGAAAGATATTGGATGACACGCCACCGGTCAGTGCTTTGATCGTGATTGCCTCGTCTTGTGAAGCAAGGTTCAAGTGAATTAGGATGCCTTTAATCGCTTGGTGATCGTTTGCCAAATCCTTGAAAGCAGGGGGTAACGGTTTGTCTGCAGCACTCATTTTGCTTTCGCGACGTCAACCGAGTTGTCGTTAATGGCAGACTCTTTGTTCGCAGCTGCCAATTCTTTATCACGAACGCTTTGAGCGACCTCTTTGACTTTGTCAAACTCTTGCCTCAGCCTGGTGAGCTCTTCAGGGCTGACTCGCTCGATGTTGGCGTAATCGAGTTTCCATTCGTGCGAATCGCTCCATCTTTGCGGAGATTGCACCGTTGTGCGCGCGGCAACAGCAGACTCTAACACCTTAAAGGCTAACTCTAGAGTTAGCCGCTGTGACACAGGATCATGCGGTTTGCCAGTCGCGTTACCTAAGGGAAAGTCACTAAACATCAGTCTAGGTACACCGCAGTGTTCAACAATATCCTTTGCACATCCCATCAAGACAGTGGGTATGCCATTGGCCTCAAGATGACGGGCAATCAGACTGAGCGTTTGATGGCACACCGGACAGTTTGGGATCAAGACCACTGCCTCGACACCATCAGCACGACAACGCCTCAAGACTTCAGGAGCGTCAACCTCGATCGTGTGGCGCTGGCTTCGATTGGTCGGAGCGCCATAAAAGAAGGGCGCGATACTGCCAACAATCTTATCGCGGGCAAGCTCACGTAGCATGGGTAAGGCAAACCAAGTATTTGAGTCTTGCATGCTGGTGTGCTTGCGATCAACCGCCACGTGCGACACACGCAAGTCATGGTCAATATTTGTTGCACCCGAGTACACAGTAAAAAACTTGGCGGCTGAGTTATAGGTTGACCCTGGTCCTTGGTTACCCTTATCGGCCTGATAGGGTGCCGCCGTCGTAATGATCGTGACGCAAGTGTCTTTGAGAGGTTTGCGCAAGGGTGTGAACGGAGCATTGGCAAAGTGCGCCCAGCGATACGGGTTGCCATAACCCAAGCCTAAGTACCAGTCGCGGGTACGTTGCATATAGCGAATGGGCTGGTCGTCATCGCTCACAAAGCCAAGCAGTTGATCCACTTCGGCTTGAGACAGTTTGCTTGTGTCGGTCATAAATATTGTCGTTTTTTGGAGTTTTTAGAGTCTAACTGAAAAGTCGGAGGCGCTTGGTGACTGTCCGTTTGGAAAAAGACAGTGGTGAATGAACTAAAGGGGTTGAGTTTGAGCAGTTGATTTTGGGTTGACCCAAAAGGCCATCAGTAAAAAAGCCAGCATGGCGCACGAGCCCGAAAACAAAAAGGCATAGCTCGAGCCGACGGCTTCGTACAGCCAGCCAAAAATCAGCGACGCTGGTAATAACATGACTCCTGCTACCAGGTTAAACCACCCGAAGGCTGTGCCGGTGAGGCCCAGTGGCGCTAAGTCTGCGACGAGCGCTTTCTCGACACCTTCAGTTGCAGCTCTAAAGAGCCCATAGACCCCAAACAGCACGAAAAGCCCCCAAAGTGAAATGCCGGGCAGCGCCATCGCAAAATAGAAACCGGCGAACGCCAGCCAGGCAATCAAGATAAAGTGCTTTCGGCCGAAGGTGTCAGACAAGGCAGAAAGAGGGGTGCCAAAAACAGTTGTCACCAAAGAGACCGCAGCCCAAAGCAAGGGGATATTCGCCTGCGATACACCGAGCTCTCGGGCGCGCAGTAATAAAAACATATCCGAAGAGTTACCCAACGCAAACAGGCCAACCACCACAAGATAGCGACGAAAGGTGGGTGAGAGCCCAGCGAGCGACCACTTGAAGCGATACTCGCTGGTATCGACGGCCTTGACGGGTTCTTTGATAAAGAGCGCCAATACAACGGTGATGACAGCCGGAACAATCGCCCACAGAAAGATGTCTTTTAAGGGGACATCAAGCGCAAGCAGCAAGGCAGCAAGCAGCGGGCCGATCACGCCGCCGGCATTGTCCATCGAGCGGTGCAGACCAAAGGTGAGACCTCGTCGGTTGGCTGGCACAAGATCAGCTAGCAAGGCATCGCGTGGGGTGCTACGCAGGCCTTTACCCAAGCGGTCGGTAAAACGGATCGCGACCACCCAAAGCCATGAGTTGGCTAACAAGATCAACGGTCGTCCGACACCCGCTAAAAAATAGCCAGTCACGATCCAAGGTTTGGTTTTCTTGGTTTGATCGACGATGACGCCCGACACCAGTTTAAACAGGCTGGAAGTCGCTTCGCCGATGCCTTCGATGATGCCCAGGGCTCTGGGGCCCGCCATCAACACCGAGGTCAAATACAGAGGCATCAATGGGTAGATCATCTCGCTGGCCGAATCGTTTACCAGGCTGATTAAGCCAATGAGCCATACCGTTCTGGGAAGCGCTTTCAGAGTCGAGAGCATTCAGTGACTCGCAAGATGGGTGACCATTGCTCCGACTATACTGCCTGCGTTGGTCGTTGGCTGCGTTTATTTCTTACTGTGACCTCTAACAGTGACTGCTTCGCACATTGATTTGCCTGTGTCAATCATTCGCTTTGTTCATTATTAGCCGTTTAGGTGCTATGACTGCTCTTCCAATTCGTGTGCTGTCGCTGATTCCGCCCATGACGCAGCTCAATACTCCGTATCCTTCGACGGCGTATTTGACTGGTTTTTTGCGTTCGCGTGGGTTTGAGGCAGTACAAGAAGATTTGGCGCTTGCTCTGGTGCTTCGTTTGCTGTCCCGTAAGGGCCTAGCTGAGGTGGCTGCAGCGGTTGATCTGTTGCCTTCAGCTCGATACACCCAAACCATCGAAGCATTCGTTGAGCAACGTGCGCGTTATTTTGCAACGATCGAGCCTGTGATCGGGTTCTTGCAGGGGCGTGATTCAACGTTGGCGCATCGTATTGCCAGTCGGCAGTACTTGCCAGAAGGCCCACGCTTTACCAGCCTGGATGTCTACGTGGATGATGAAGGTGGCGATCCCTTGGCGTGGGCGTTTGGCGCACTTGGGTTAAATGACAAGGCCAAGCATTTAGCCACCTTGTATCTAAATGATCTGGCAGATGTGTTGCGCGATGCCATTGATCCGCGCTTTGAGTTTGTTCGATATGGCGAGTCACTTGCGGCCAGTCAGGCAAGCTTTGAACCTTTGGCTCAGGCCTTAGCCGCGCCTAGTAATTTGATTGACGATACGCTTGTGCATTTAACGCTAGACGCGCTGCGCAAGCATCAGCCGACAGTCGTGCTAATTTCTGTACCGTTTCCGGGCTCAGTGTATGCAGCGTTTCGGATCGCGCAAGCTGTTAAAGCTCATGACCCAACAATCGTCACCCTATTAGGCGGCGGTTTTGTTAATACCGAGTTGCGTGAACTCTCTGAGCCACGCGTCTTTGATTATTTTGACTACGTCACACTTGATTCGGGCGAGCGGCCTTTACTGTCGCTGCTTGCGTATCTGCAAGGGCAGCGTTCAAGACAGCGACTGGTACGTACCTTCGTGCGCGACAACGAGTCGCAGCAGGTGCAATACATTAATTTGATCGAGCCTGACGTGCCGTTTGAAGAGGTTGGTACGCCCACTTGGGATGGCTTGCCGCTTGAGCGCTATTTGTCGCTACTCGATATGCTGAATCCCATGCATCGCCTCTGGAGCGATGGCCGCTGGAACAAACTCACCGTGGCGCATGGCTGTTACTGGAAAAAGTGTAGCTTCTGCGATGTCAGCTTGGATTACATTGGTCGCTACGAAAGTGCCTCGGCCGCCGTCTTGGTGGACCGGATCGAAACGATTATTCAAGAAACCAAGCAGACGGGCTTTCATTTTGTTGACGAAGCTGCGCCGCCAAAATCACTTAAAGCGCTGGCGACTGAACTGTTAAAGCGCGATACCGGGATTTCATGGTGGGGCAATATCCGCTTTGAAAAAACCTTTACTCCCGAGTTATGTGACTTGCTGGCGCAAAGTGGTTGCATTGCAGTATCGGGTGGTCTTGAGGTGGCCTCTGATCGCCTGCTGAATTTGATGAAAAAAGGCGTGTCGGTTGATCAAGTGGCGCGGGTCACACGTGCCTTCAGCGATGCAGGCGTATTGGTGCACGCGTATTTAATGTATGGGTTTCCGACTCAAACGGTGCAAGATACGGTTGATGCTCTTGAACTGGTCAGACAACTGTTTGCCAATGGCTGTATTCAAAGTGGCTTTTTTCATCGATTTACCTGCACCGTGCACTCGCCTGTAGGGCTGAATCCCGAAGAATATGGCGTCATTCTTAAACCTTTGCCGCCGGTCAGCTTTGCAAAAAATGATGTCTTGTTTACGGACCCGACCGGGGTGGATCACGCCGCCTTAGGGGTAGGGCTCAGAAAGGCCATTTACAACTTTATGCACGGCATAGGCTTGGACGAAGACGTGCGTAACTGGTTCGATTTTAAAGTGCCTAGAACCACTGTCGCCAAGCACCGAATTGCACGGGCTTTAGGGCAGTGAGGGATTATTCGGCGTCTTGTTCTTTCAACCAGCGTTTCAGCCCAGCATCGTCCCGCACCGTCAGTAGATCGCTCTTGATGGCGGTGATTTCAGAATGCAAACGACGCTGTAACGTTGCCAAGTGACGGCTTAATGAGGCCTCGGTCACGGTTGCTGCCGGTGACATACCAAATTCGCTGATCGCATCCAGTTCAACATCGCGTAGTTCGCGTTGTATCCCTTGAGTACGGTGGGTAATGACACTGGTCAGCGCCACAATTTTGTCGTGAGCCAGGTTGCTAGCGATTTGGGTTTCAGTCAGATTCGCCTCTAACTGCAGGTGCAATAAGGTCAGTAGGTCGCCACGACTATAGGCTGTGTTCGCATCACTCATCAGTTGCGTTTTACGCGCACGTTCAGCGGGGTCACTTTCACGATCGGGATGTACCGCACTTGCAAGTTGCCGATAAATGGTGCGCAGGGCACCTTGGGCATCCGCCAGCAGCTGCTCGGCCTGCAGTTGACTTGCAGATTTGGTGCGTTGGTTTTTACGTTTTTCTTTTTGACGTTCGCGCTGTTCGGCCTGTTTGCGCAGTTGTTCAAACTTGGCATGCAGCACATCGTCGACGGTTTCAAAGGGTTCGTCCTCTTCGAGCTCGCGACCCATGGTTTGTTCAAAATAGGCCTGCGCCTCACGCGCCTGTGCTTGTTGGATGTCAGCAAGCGACTGGTCGCTGTGCGCATCGTGCAATGCACGCATGTCGTGATCGCCCGCCAAAGCAAAATCGAGGGCAAGCTTACAAATCAGTCGATGCATCAACTTTTGGTGTCGAGTCGGCAGCCCACCTTTTTCGAGGCGCTGATCGAGCCAAATCACCATACTCTTGCGCAGGGTTTCTTGGCGCTTTTGAAGAGGCTTAAGAGTGGCCTGATGAACGGTTCGATGCTGGTCAACTAAGGTGCGCAAGCCTTTGATTTTAAGAGTCAGGCGTTCTGCTTGTTTGACAAGCTCGCTGAAGTGCTCTTGTTCAGGTGACAGATCTTGAGAAGTCTGCGTGAGCGCTGGTGAGGTTTGGATGAGGTGCGACAGTTTGAGGGTGTCCTGAGGGTGATGGTTTCAAGCTTAGCCCAGTATTTTAACCCGCCGCTGCCCCGACTGTTAGTCCACCACAGGTGTACAGGACTTGACCC
>CALCPT010000417.1 GCA_937897265.1 uncultured Alcaligenaceae bacterium | reverse complement strand
CAAGGACGAGGATGTCTGCCTGCACTGCGGCCTATGCGCTGAGCGCTGCCCAACGGGTGCCTGGGATATGCAAAAGTTCTTATTGACGACTACCACTGCTGGACCGCTTTGTCGCGATCAACAAGCAAACGGTTCAATCTTGGAGTCTGTATGAAACCAATCGAAGCCATTAACGACTTTGTCATTAAATTTGCCAACGTAAACGGCTCGGGTTCGGCGTCAGCCAACGAGCTCTTTGCTAAAGCAATTTTGCGCATGGGCGTACCCGTTAGCCCACGCAATATTTTCCCGAGCAACATTCAGGGCTTACCGACCTGGTACGAGGCCCGTGTGAGTGAAAAAGGCTACCTTGGGCGGCGCGGCGGCGTCGACATGATGGTCGCGATGAATCCACAAACCTGGGATGCCGACATTGCCGAGATCGAACCTGGCGGTTATTTGTTTTATGACTCAACACGCCCGATCCCAGAATCAAAGTTTCGCCCCGATATCAACATCATTGGCATCCCACTGACTGAGATCAGCAACGCCACCTACACCGACCCGCGGCAGCGGCAGTTGTTCAAAAACATCATCTACGTTGGTGCGTTATCGATGCTGCTTGCGGTCGATGCCGAGGTATTTGAAAAATTGTTTGCCGAGCAATACAAAGGTAAAGAGGCTCTGCTCGATTCGAACATTCGCGCTTTGCACTTGGGCCGCGACTATGTGAAAAAAAATCTGAAAGTGCCGCTTGGTATTCGCGTGCAAAAGTCAGACAAGGTCGGGGATCAGATTTTTACCGACGGCAACAGCGCTGCGGCTCTAGGCTGCGTCTATGGCGGCGCCACCGTTGCAGCGTGGTATCCGATCACGCCCTCCTCCTCTGTACCCGAGGCGTTTCAAAAATACTGCGACAAATACCGTACAGATCCAAGCACTGGCTTAAATCGCTTTGCGATTGTCCAAGCCGAAGATGAGCTCGCCTCGATTGGTATGGTGGTGGGTGCTGGCTGGAATGGCGCCCGCGCTTTCACTGCAACGTCAGGTCCTGGTATTTCGCTGATGGCAGAGTTTATTGGTCTGGCGTACTTTGCCGAGATCCCAGTCACGATTATCAACGTGCAGCGCGGTGGCCCCTCAACCGGCATGCCGACACGCACGCAGCAATCTGACATACTAGCCTGCGCCTACGCGTCGCATGGCGACACCAAGCACGTTTTGCTTTTTCCTGAAGACCCGTTCGAGTGTTTTGAATTTGGCGCGGTTGCGCTTGATTTAGCAGACCGACTGCAAACACCAGTGTTCTTCATGACCGACCTAGACATTGGCATGAATCAACGCTTATCGAAGCCCTTCGTTTGGGATGATGCCCGCACCTACGATCGCGGCAAGGTCATGACGGCCGAAGAACTTGAAGCAGGCAAAGACTTTGGGCGCTATAAAGACGTTGATGGTGACGGTATCGCCTGGCGCACACTGCCAGGCACCCACCCAACCAAGGGTGCCTACTTTACCCGCGGCACCACGCGCGACCCTTACGCACGCTATTCAGAGCGTGGGCCAGACTATATCTACAACATGGAAAGGCTGCTACGTAAGTTTGCGACCGCCGCAGATATGGTGCCCCAGCCTCTGTTTGATAAGGCTCCCAAAGCAACCAAGCTAGGCGTGATCTATTTTGGCTCAACCAGCCCTGCGATGACAGAGGGCTTGGATATTTTGAACGCTGAAGGGATTCACCTTGACGCGATGCGTCTGCGGGCG
>CALCPT010000416.1 GCA_937897265.1 uncultured Alcaligenaceae bacterium | reverse complement strand
GATCTACACAGGCGAAGACACTCTTTCCCTACACGACGCTCTTCCGATCTCCACTAGTCCCCACCTTGTATGCACTGGCTGCGCAGCGTCATATGCATGAGTACGGGACCACTCACGAGCAACTCGCTCAAGTCGCAGTGACAATGCGTGAAAATGCCTCGCTGAATCCATTCGCGCATAAAAAAGAGCTGATTTCAATTGGCGATGTGATGCAGTCTCGTATGATCACCTCGCCGTTAAGAATGTTGGATTGCGCGTTGGTGTCAGATGGTGCCGTCGCATTTATTGTGACAACGCCTGAGCGTGCCCGTGATCTCAAGCAAATGCCAGTTAAGCTTTTAGGGCATGGCTATGGCCACTCGCACACCTATATTGGTGACTATAAAAATGTGACGACCACCGGAGCTGTTCGTTCAGGGCAAGAGGCCTACGCGATGGCGGGTTTGACTCCTCGCGATATTGATGTGGCTCAACTGTATGACTGCTTCACTATTACTGTTTTGATTGAGCTTGAAGATCTTGGTTTTTGTGCTAAAGGTGAGGGTGGCCCATATGTCGCCAGCCAAGGGATTGGCTTACAGAGCCCCCTACCTGTGACGACCCATGGTGGCTTGTTATCAGCGGGGCATCCCGGCTTGGCAGGTGGAATGTTTCACTTAACAGAAGGGGTGCGCCAATTGCGTGGTCAAGCACAAGCGCGACAGGTGCCGGACGCGGAAGTGGTGCTAGTGCATGGCAATGGCGGAATTATCGGCTTACACAACACCTTGATTTTAGGAAAAGGCTAATTCGGATGACGACGCCCCTGAACCCGCTCAGCAGCCATCAATATTGGGAAAGTTTGCGCTCACAAGGGTTTTGTTTGCCCCAATGTCAAGCATGCAAAGAGTTTCACTTTTATCTTCGTCCCGCTTGCCCTGCTTGCGGTAGCTTGGATATCAAACCCGTCGTGACAAGTGGTCGCGGGAGTGTGTATAGTTTTTCGATTGTCTACCGAGCTCCAAGTGCTGCCTTCGAAAAAGATGTTCCATATGTGGTGGCGATTGTGGCAACGGATGAAGGGCCTCATTTAATGACTCGCTTGATCAAGGTAAAGCCCGAGGAGGTTTCGGTTGGCATGCGAGTGCTGGTGAACGGCTGGCGTACGCGCGATGAGCCAACAGAGCGAGCGTCAGAGGGAGTGGCTCCACCTTTGTTCGAGCCTGAGCCGTCGTAAGGTTTGTTTTGTCTGACCGTAGCCGCCCCGATTTCAATCGAGTGTTTTGTAAGAAGACCCAGCCGTTTATGTGGGAAAAAAGTAACTCTAACTAAACTAATAAAGAGCTCAATCATGACGACATGCGCTGTTGGTTTGAATCGCCTAGAAAAATATCTTGTTGACTTGACCAAGGTCTTAATCGCGGCAGCGGTGACGACTAGTGCTTGGGCTAACGATTACCCAACACGAACAATTACCATGATCAACCCGTGGACGGCTGGAGGGCCAGCGGATACCGTAGCCAGACCGATCTTGCAGAAGCTCTCGGAAGCACTCAAGCAACCGGTTGTGCTAGAAAATAAGGCCGGTGCAAATGGTGTGATTGGGGCAAACTATGTAGCGCGCGCGACGCCCGACGGTTACACGCTGTTGTTTTCGCATGTTGGCCCGATCACAATCAGCCCTGCTGTGCAAAAAGATATGCCTTTTGACTCGGTGCGTGACTTTGCACCTATCACGCAGATCGTGTCAGCGCCAACGGTTTTAGTGGTGCGTCCAGATTTGCCGATTCATAATCTTAAAGAGTTTGTTGAGTACGCACGCGCCAATCCGGGCAAGTTGTCATATGGCTCTGTGGGTACCGGTAGTACAACGCACCTTGCTGGCGAGATTCTGGCGACGATGGCAAACGTCAATATGCTGCACGTGCCTTACAAAGGGGCTGCACCCGTGATGACTGATTTGCTCGGTGGCCAGATCAATTGCACCTTCTTGAATATCGCGGCATTGATGCCCTATATCAAATCGGGGCAAGTTCGCCCGATCGGGGTCAGTACCGTCAAACGTTCACCTTTGCTGCCAGAGTTGCCCGCAGTTGCTGAGACCTATCCAGGCTTTGAGGTGAACTCTTGGTATGGCATGATGGCTCCGGCCAAGACGCCCGCAAATGTCGTGAATCTTCTACAAAAAGAAGTTGCTAAGATTTTACAAATGCCTGAGATTATTCAGACCTTGCAAGCTGCTGGCTTGTCAGTCGAAGGAACGACTCCAGAGCAGTATGCTGAACAAATTAAACGTGACCTGAGTCGCTGGGAAACTGCTGTCAGCAAGGCTGGCATTCAGAAGCAGTAGCAGAGCAGCTTCTTACTCAAGAGAGTTCGCAATGCATCAGAGTGTCTTAGCTTTGATGCGACGCGAGGCGACAACGAATGTTACCGCTCAATAATGGCAAGTACTTGACCTTCATTAACGGTATCACCTTCGTTGACGCATAGTTCGATCAGGGTGCCACCGTCTTCGGCGACTAAGGGAATTTCCATTTTCATGGATTCAATGATCAGTACGGTATGCTCTTTATCAAGTGCTTGACCGATCGTTGTTTCAATTTTCCAGATTGATCCAGTGACTTCTGCTTTTAGTTCGTGCCGACTCATGTGGTGAATTCCTGTGGGGCAAGTGTTGGGTGCGCTAGCTCTATTATAAAATTAACGATGATTATGATCTAAAAGGATCGTTGTATGCGTAGTAAATTATTTGTACCAGCCTCACGGCCTGAGCTCTTTAATAAAGCGTTGGCAAGCGCTGCCGATGCTATTTCTTTTGATCTTGAAGACGCAGTCGAAGAAAGCAGCAAGCCAGCAGCGCGTACGGCCTTGCAAACGCTGTTTAAAGACGATTTGTCAGCCCATCATAAACTGATTGTGGTTCGAATCAATGCGATTGATACGCCCCATTTTTTAGCAGACCTTGAGGCTGTGGTCTGTGCTGCCACCCACACCGTCAATATCCCAATGGTCGAGGATCCTGACACCATTCGAGCCGTTGCGGCAGAACTCGAGCGACTAGAGCAGGCACGAGGCTTAGCACGCCCAATTGGTATTCTGGTCAATATTGAATCACCCAAGGGATTGCGACGTGCCGCAGAGCTAGCTTGCGCCCACCCGCGCGTCGTGGGCTTACAGATTGGCTTTGGTGATTTGTTTGCGCCTTTAGGCATTGTGTCGTGCGAGCCTGCAGCGCTACAAGCAGTGCGTGTGGCAGTGCGCTTTGCCGCAGGCGAGGCGGGCGTTCATGCTTATGATGGCGCATTTGTGGATATCGCTAATCCTGAGGCCTTTAAGCTTGACGCTCAAGCGGCACAGCGACTTGGGTTTAGTGGAAAAAGCTGTGTACATCCCACGCAGATCGCCCTAGCCAATGAGGTGTTTCGCCCAAGCGACGCGGCGATTGCCCATGCTGTCAGAGTACTCGAGGCAACGAGCAAAAAATTAGCCGAAGGCGTCGGCGCGTTTGTTGTTGACGGCCGACTGATTGATGGCCCGTTTATTACCGAGGCCGAGCATACTGTGGCGCTTGCTAAACGTCTGGGATTGCTGGGTTAGGGCGAGACATGCTTGTCTACTGGCCGACGACCGCTTTGTTGAATTTTGGTCGACGTATCAGGTGCTTTGAGCACGAGGTCGCTTAGAATCCTCCCTCAAGAGGGGGAGGATTTCCTTGACTGCCATCAAACAATCGTCAGCACGTCATCAACGGGCAAGCGAGGCTTTTGTGGCCAGTTGCCAGGCGCTGCGTAGCCCACCGCAACAAGCATCGCCGGAATATCGTTAGCGCCAAGTTTAAATTCACGCGACACATCCGCCGGCACAAACCCAATCATCGGGCCACTCACTAGGCCCATACCTTGCGCCGCTAACATTAAGGTCATTGCGCCCATTGAGGCCGAACGAATCGCCTCGTCGCGTTGGCGTTCTGGGTTGTTTTCATGTCCGCCTGCCGCCATTGAGACCCAACTATCGTGCATGGCCTGATCGATTAAGCCTGCATCAAGCGTTGGCTTCAACGCTTTGGCAAGCGTTTTGTGTGCTTCCAACGTGCCGCAGACAATAAACGTCACTGAGGCATCGACAATCTTTTGTTGGCCATACGAAACGGCCTTCAAGCGCTCTTTGGCGTCTTGAGACTGCACCGCGATAAATTTCCAGTTCTGAAAATTGAAGGCAGTGGGGGCACAGGTTGCCAGACGCACAAGTTCTTTAATTTGTGCGGTACTCAGTGCTTTGGTGGGGTCAAATTGATTGGCTGAAATTCGCTGTTCAATGATGCTATTGATAGGGCTCGTCATGGTGTGGCTCAATCGTTGAAAAATAAAAAATAAAAAATAAAAAATAAAAAA
>CALCPT010000415.1 GCA_937897265.1 uncultured Alcaligenaceae bacterium | reverse complement strand
GAGTTTTCAAAATGACATTAATCCCTTGGACGCCAAGATTGACAAACTGGCGTTCGATGTGTACTTGCAGATCAAACAATGCGAGCTTTGCTTGAGCTCTATCCCCTGCCTAAAGGGGCCGCGCTTGCTGCGGTTGGGGGTTACGGACGCGGTGAGCTCTACCCTTTTTCAGATGTCGACCTACTGATCATCCTGAAAGACGAACTCGACGCGCAAGCCGAAGCGACCCTAAGCGGTCTGGTGGCAGCGATGTGGGACGTCGGTCTTGAACCGGGCTACAGCGTCAGAACCATTGACCAATGCGTCAAAGAGGCCAGTGCCGACATTACGGTAGAAACGTCACTGCTTGAAAGCCGCTGGATCGCTGGCAGTAAAACCTTGGCAAAATTGTTTGAAAAAACAATGACTGAGCGGCTCAATGCGCAACAGTTTTTTCGAGCAAAGCGTGCCGAAATGCAGCAGCGCCACGCGCGCCATCAGGACACCCCCTACTCGCTCGAGCCAAACTGCAAAGAGTCGCCTGGTGGCCTGCGAGATCTGCAAGTCATCATGTGGATGGCCAGAGCCGCGGGCTTCGGCTCAAGTTGGCAAGCGATTGCGCGTGCCGGCCTCTTGACCAGCGCAGAAGCGCGTGACCTCAAGCGTGCTGAGCAAGCGTTTAAGCGGGTGCGCATCGAACTTCACTTACTCGTCAACCGACGCGAAGACCGTTTGTTATTTGATTTGCAACACGGTTTGGCGCAGGCCTACGGCATCACCGCGACGGATACACGGCGTGCCAGCGAACTCTTGATGCAACGTTATTACTGGGCCGCGCGCTTAGTCACGCAGCTCAATACCCTTCTCGTTCAAAACATCGATGAACGTTTATTCGCATTACACGAGTCTGACATCCGAGTCATTGATGAGCACTATGTGTCAAGGCATAACCGCCTGGACATCAAAGATGACTTACTGTTTGAAAAAAATCCCAGCCAGTTACTCAATGTATTTCTCGTATTGCAGCAACACCCTGAACTCAATGAGTTGTCAGGTCGTGCGCTGCGCGCGATCTGGCACGCGCGCGACCGGATCGATGCGACCTTCCGCCGCGCTCCTGAAAATAAAAATATTTTTCTAAAAATATTGCAACAGCCGCAGGGCATCGTGCATGCACTCAGGCGCATGACGATGTTGAATATCTTGCCGCGCTACTTGCCCGTCTTCAGGCGCGTCGTGGGCCAAATGCAGCATGATTTATTTCACGTGTATACAGTCGATCAGCACACACTTGCGGTGATCCGTAATCTGCGACGCTTCACTATGCCAGAGCATGCGCAAGAGTATCCCTTGGCCAGCAAATTGAGTGCGGGGTTCGAGCGCCACTGGTTACTTTATGTCGCTGCACTGTTTCACGACATTGCCAAAGGGCGCGGAGGCGACCACTCAACGCTTGGCGCACTTGAGGTCAAACGCTTTGCCAAAGCGCATGCCTTAGAGCGCGAAGACACTGAACTTGTGGTGTTCTTGGTCGACAGTCATCTGCTCATGTCACAGGTCGCCCAGAAAAAAGATCTGTCTGATCCACAAGTGGTGCTTGATTTTGCAGCTCGCGTGAAAACTTTGCGGCATTTACAAGCGCTGTATTTGCTAACGGTCGCTGATATTCGCGGCACGAGCCCGAAGGTGTGGAACACCTGGAAAGGCAAATTGCTTGAGAATCTCTATGATTTAACACGTGCAACGCTCGGTGGCTCGGTCGATGACACCAATACGGTGCTGAGGCAAAGACTAGAGCAAGCAGCAACCTTGACACGCTTGGCAGGCTTACGAGACGATACTCGCGAGACCTTTTGGCAACAGCTTGATGTTGCCTATTTTTTACGTCATGAGGCGTCCGATATCGCCTGGCACACTCGCCATCTGTATTACCGTGTTGCGCCCGAACAAGCGATCGTGAAAGCACGCCCGACAGAAGGCGATGAAGGCCTGCAAGTGATGGTGTATACCAAAGACGTGCCAGACCTCTTTGCGCGCATTTGCAGTTTTTTTGGCCATCGCGGCTTGAGTATTTTGGATGCGCGCATTCACACGACACGGCGAGGTTACGCGTTAGACAGTTTTATCATTTTGCCTACAGATGGCACCCAAGAACTGCGCACCTTGGCCACCTTAATCGAACACGAATTAGACGTCCACTTAAATACTCCGCCTTCGGATTCGCTCACGACGCGCAATGTCAACGCGCGCCCTTCTCGTTTGTCGCGTGCGTTTCCGGTGCCGCCTCTTGTGACCTTACACCCTGACGAGGGAAGTCAGAACTGGCGTCTTGAGATCGTCGCGACCGACCGCTCGGGGCTCTTAGGCGATATTGCGCAGGTCTTTGCCACATACAGCATTAACTTGCAGACGGCTAAAGTCATGACCTTAGGCGATCGCGTAGAAGACGTTTTTGTAGTCAGCGGTGAAACACTCGCACAACCACGCACTCAAAGACAGTTTGAACGCGCCATGCTCGACGCAATTACGCAGGTTGAACGCCGTGCTGCGTGAAAAAAAGATCTGGTGGCTCATCTCGTTTCTCTGCTCGGCGGGGGTTGGCATCGCGTTACTGTCACAGCACGCTTTTGATATGCAGCCTTGCGCCTGGTGTGTGTTTCAGCGCCTGCTCTATCTGATTCTGGCGGTCGTTGCTGCCTTCGCAGCCCTCAGCCAGGGCTTGATTACGCGCTTAGTCTGCGCAATGCTCGGCTTAAGCCTAACGATTGCGGGCGTCTTAGCAGCCTGGTTTCAAGCCCAAGTCGCCTCGCAATCATTTTCTTGCGCGCAAACCTTGGCCGATTTATTGATGACACAATCCGGCCTAGAAACCGCGATCCCCGCGTTGTTTGGTATTTATGCCAGTTGTATGGATGCTCGAGTCAAAGTGTTTGGCCTCGAGTACGCTTACTGGAGTCTGCTGCTCTTTGCACTGTTGGGACTTTTGGTCGCCTTCATTATCAAAGGCTTTCGAACCTTGCGCGACTAAAGCACAACGTCTGAGCAAAGGCGCGATGCCTGAGTGACTACAGTCGCCTTGTTAGGTACGGCAAAGCGTACCGCACAATTTTTACAAAAAGGCTTATTGATCTTCGGCCGCAAAGCCCATATTGAACAAAAGCCCATTTTGCTCTTCGCGAACGGCCTGGCGGGTTAAGCCCAAGCGTTCGAGATACTCGGGAGTAATGTCGCCCGTGACATACTCGCCAGTAAAGCATGACGTATCAAAATGCGTCAAAGCGGGGTTGAGATCTGACACCGACTTTGTCATTGACTCAATGTCTTGATACACCAGCGCATCGGCGCCAATAATCTTTGCAATCTCTTGTTCGTCACGCCCATTGGCGATGAGCTCTTGTTGTGTAGGCATATCGATGCCATAGACGTTTTGATAACGCACTGGTGGTGCTGCTGAGGCCATATAAACTTTATTCGCGCCAGCTGCACGTGCCATATCAACAATCTCGCGGCTCGTTGTGCCGCGCACGATTGAATCATCGACGAGCAACACGTTTTTACCCTTGAACTCCATCCCAATCGTATTGAGTTTTTGGCGAACTGATTTTTTACGTACTGCTTGGCCGGGCATGATGAAGGTTCGACCCACGTAACGATTTTTGATTAAACCCTCGCGATAGCTTAGGCCTAAACGATCTGCTAACTGCATGGCCGAAGGACGCGAAGAATCAGGAATTGGCATCACGACATCAATATCGCCCAAACGCAACGTACGGGCTAGCTTATCAGCCAAATACTCGCCCATCTTTAATCGCGAGCCGTACACCGATACTCCGTCTAAGACTGAATCCGGGCGGGCAAAGTACACGTATTCAAAAATACAGGGGGCGTGCAGCGCACCCTGTACGCAAAGTTCACTACTAAACTTGCCATCGAGCGAAATGAATACTGCCTCGCCTGGCAAGACATCGCGTACAAATTGAAAGCCTGAACCCTCAAGCGCGACAGACTCAGAGGCGACCATCCACTCGGGGCCCTGTGCAGTGTCGAAGCGCCCAATACACAACGGGCGAATCCCGTGTGGGTCACGAAACGCTAGCAAGCCATAGCCTGCAATTTGCGCAACCACTGCGTAAGCACCCTTTACCCGTTCATGCACAGCTTTTACCGCACGAAAAATCGCTGACTCATCAAGAGACACGCCATTGGCCGACCTCTGCAACTCATGCGCCAAAACGTTTAACAATACCTCTGAATCCGAATTGGTATTGATGTGGCGTTGGTCATTTGTAAAAAGCGACACACGTAGTTCGCGCCAATTGGTGAGGTTGCCGTTGTGAGCAAACGTGATCCCAAACGGAGCGTTGACATAAAAAGGTTGAGATCGGAAGAGCACACGT
>CALCPT010000414.1 GCA_937897265.1 uncultured Alcaligenaceae bacterium | reverse complement strand
AGATGCGCCTTACAACACGCTGGCAGAAATGATGGCCTACGGCAAGGCGAATCCTGGCAAGCTGACGTACGGCTCGTCGGGTAACGGCACCACACTGCACTTGTCAGGCGAGTTGTTTAACTTAATGAGCGGCTCAAAGATCACTCATATCCCCTACAAGGGCAGTACGCCTGCGCTTACCGACTTAATCGGCGGGCAAGTACAGATCATGTTTGACAATATGCCAACGGCCTGGCCAATGGTGCAAGCAGGTAAATTACGTGCACTAGCGATCACCTCGCCCAAGCGTTCGCCCGCAGCGCCTGATGTGCCCACTATGCAAGAGTCTGGTTTTCCGGGTTTTGACGTGTCTTCGTGGTTCGGCTTGGCAGCGCCTGCAGGCACGCCCAAAGATATTGTCGCTAAGCTAAACGCCTCAATGAATAAAGTCTTGGCTAAGCCCGATGTTCAAAAGCGCTTGGACGATCTGGGTGCTATTAACGGTGCAGGTTCAGTCGAACAGTTTGAGCAGTTTGTGAAGTCACAAACCGAGAGCTGGGGCGTTGTTGTCAAAAGCGCTGGTGCGAAGGCCGAGTAAACGGTCAGTGCAGGTGCTTGCCGTAGCACTTGCATTGCCGCGCTCGCTACTCGTCAACGAGTTTATTTAAGCGTTGCGCATCAAGTGGGGCGCTTTGCCCCTTGATCTGCGAACCCATCGCTTCGATCGTCTGGCACAGTTGCGCGATGCGGGCATCTTGTGCCGCAGCATGGTTGATGAGTTCGTGTAAAACCTTCACTAAGGGATCGCCGGCGCCAGGGTCAACCGCATAAGCCGTGAACCCCGTTGTGTCGCTCGCCGAATCGCTTGGTGCTGCCGAGCCCGGGGGCGGTGTCCCTTTGTCGAGCAAAGCTTTCAGCGGCGCAGCATCCCAGCCCGCATCGCAGGGTGAAAGCGGTGCCGAAACGCCCTGGTTGGCAGGTGCATGTGCTGGCTGTGGCTTGACGGCCTGCTCTTGTGCGGCGGCCGTGACGGCTTCAGGGGCTTGAGGTTTCGCCTCGATCAAACGCGCGGGGTTGCCAACCGCAGTCGCCCCCGCAGGCACTGGCTTGACGACTACTGCGTTCGATCCAATGCGTGCGCCGTCGCCAACGGTGAAGCCACCGAGCACTTGCGCGCCTGCACCGACCACAACCCCCTTACCTAGGGTTGGATGACGCTTGGCGCCTTTGTAGAGCCGTGTGCCGCCTAAGGTCACGCCTTGGTAGATCGTGCAATCGTCGCCGATCTCGGCTGTCTCGCCGATCACCACGCCAAACCCATGATCGATAAATACACGGCGACCAATCGTGGCGCCAGGATGGATCTCGATGCCGGTCAGTACGCGACCTAAGTGCGAAATGAAGCGCCCGAGCCAAAACCATTGCGCGACCCACAGTCGGTGCGCGATCCCGTGCACCACAATGGCATGAAAGCCTGGATAACACGTGACGACTTCGAGCTTGCTGCGGGCAGCTGGGTCACGCTCAAGGATACAGTCGATATTTTCGCGAAGTTTTTTCAGCATAAGCACGATGGTAGACCAAAGATGACTTTGGCCTGATATTAACCGGACGACGAAGGCGGTTTCGCTCGGCGCGCTGTGTCGATCATCGCGGTGCAAACGCCCCGCCACATATCAACCTCGTCGACCGTCAGATCATTACGATTAAAAAAGTGTTGCATGCGTGGCATCAGTTTTTTAGGGTGAGCCGGGTTTAAAAACTCGACCGCTATTAAGGCCTCTTGCCAGTGTGCCAATAAGGCTTGAAGTGCCTGACTACTCGCTGGGCGGCTGCCTGACGGTTTGGACGGCTCAGGCAAGGCATTGATATTCAAAGCATTATTGGGATCGGCGGCGAGTGCCATGACTGTTGCCCGGCTAAGCGGTGACACCGATTGACCCGCCTCGAGGCCAAGCAGGGCATAGCGCATCTCAAAAGCGCCTAACTGCATGGCTTGGGCAACGTTTAGCGAGCTATACAGCGGGTTAGCAGGAATGGTACAGGCCCGATGGCACAAGCTGACCTGCTCATTGGTGAGGCCTGAGCGCTCAGTGCCCACCACAAGGGCAATCCGACCTTGAGGGTGGTCGCGCAAGTGATCGCGTGCCAAGTGCGCGGCCTGCCGGATATCGCACACAGGAGGCCCAAGATCTCGGGCACGGGCAGTGAGGGCAAAAGATAAGGTAACAGGCTCAAGCGCTTGGCTAAGGGTGGCATAGGTTTGCGCGCGCTCTAGTACATCTGAGGCACCACTGGCTAGCGCTTTGGCGTCTGGTTCAAGCGTCATATTGGGCAATTTTGGTGCAACCAGCACCAGCTCGTCAAACCCCATTGTCTTGATCGCACGGGCCGCCGAACCGACGTTTCCGGGGTGGCTGGGCTCGGTCATGATGAAGCGAACGCGAGAAAAATCCAGAGTCATCTAAAATCCCTGTTTAGCCTAATTAATAAAGCACCCTTTATGCACCCGATGCTTAATACCGCCATCAAGGCGGCCCGGCGCGCCGGAACCATTATCAACCGCGCAAGCCTCGACTTAGATCGCCTTCAAGTCGCCCGTAAAGGGCCACGCGATTATGTCACGGAAGTCGATCGCCTCGCCGAAGACGAGATTATCAGTCTTTTGAGAACTGCCTATCCAGACCACACCTTTTTAGGTGAAGAGTCTGGTCAGCACGGTGAGACTCCCGCGGGCGAACTCGCCGAAAACGAATGGGTCATTGATCCGATCGATGGCACCACTAATTTCATTCACGGGTTTCCAAACTACGCGATTTCAATTGCGCTGCGTCAGCGCGGGCAAGTGATGCATGCAGTCATTTACGACCCCTCGCGCAATGAAATGTTTACCGCGAGTCGCGGCGGTGGTGCGTTTTTAAATGACCGTCGTATGCGCGTCACCTCACAAACTAAATTTCACGATGCGTTGCTCGGTGCACGCTGGCCTGGGTCAGTCGGACCTGATGATTTATCCGCGCCGCGTTACCTTGAAATGGCGCGCGGGTGTGCAGGCGTGCGTCGCACCGGTTCGGCCGTGCTTGACATGGCCTACGTGGCCGTTGGTAGGCTCGATGGCTTTTGCGGAATTGGCTTAAAACAATGGGATATGGCTGCCGCAAGTCTGATGGTGCTAGAGGCCGGTGGGCTCGTGTCCGATTTAGAAGGCGAGCAAACCTGGATGGAAACGGGCAATGTGTTAGCGGCAACACCTAAGATTTTTACGCAGATGCTGGGTTTTGTTAAGGTCTGATCCCACCACGCATGAGGTGATCGTTGCGATCTTGTTTAAAGTTTGATCAAACGCTAATTCAGTGTTGATTGATCGGTGAGCACGGATCGCAGCGTTGATGACAGTTTATGGTGGTGTTTTTCGGCTACCATCAAGTCCTCAATAACTTTCGGAGCCCTCAATGGAGTGGCTGCTTGACCCAACAATCTGGGTCGGCCTTTTTACCCTTGTCGTACTCGAGATCGTTCTCGGTATCGATAATCTGATTTTTATCGCGATTCTTGCCGATAAACTGCCCCCGGCCCAGCGCGATCGTGCGCGCATTATTGGCCTGTCGCTGGCTCTCATCATGCGCTTGGGCTTGTTGATGGGGATCTCTTGGCTGGTGCAGCTCAAAGAGCCTTGGGTTAGTGTGCTGGGCTTTGAATTTTCTGGTCGCGATCTTATCCTGATGGTGGGCGGTTTCTTTTTACTATTTAAAGGAACGCTCGAATTACACGAACGCCTTGAGGGCACCCGTCAAGAGCTAGGACAGGCAAGAACGTATGCCGATTTTTGGGTGATTGTGACCCAGATCGTTGTGCTGGATGCGGTCTTTTCAATCGATGCAGTGATTACTGCAATTGGGATGGTAGATCATCTGCCGGTGATGATGGCTGCGGTGGTCATTGCAGTGGGCATCATGTTGATTGCCTCAAAGCCGTTAACGGCCTTCGTGAATGCTCATCCAACGGTGGTGGTGTTGTGCCTGGGCTTTTTGCTGATGATCGGTTTCTCGTTGGTTGCTGAGGGCTTTGGCTTTAAGGTGCCCAAGGGTTACCTGTACGCCGCGATTGGTTTCTCGGTCTTGATCGAACTGTTGAATCAGTTGGCGCACTACAAGGGGATCAAGCTTGAGGCGGGGCGCCCAATGCGTGAGCGTACAGCTGAGGCGGTATTGCGAATGTTAGGTAAGCGCTTGCCTGACGAAACCTTCACGCCGACCCCAGTGCCACAAGGTGACGAAAGAGAGATTACCTTTGGTGTTGAAGAGCGCAACATGGTGAGTGGGGTCTTGACGCTCGCCGAGCGTTCTGTTCATTCTGTGATGACTCCACGCACTGAGATTTCTTGGATTAATCTTGACGATACGCCCCAAGACATTCAACAACAGATCAACTCGGTTCCGCATAGTTTTTTTCCGGTGTGTCGCGCCTCGGTTGATGACGTCGTGGGCATCGGTCGTGCAAAAGATATGATCGCTGACTTGTTAACACATGGAAATATCCGCAAAGCCAATCTGCGTGAAAACTGGCTCGAAGAAAACGAGAAGATCATCAGAACCGAAGACTTTGGTGCCAGTCTGTCCTCGATGCAAGCTGCCGTCAACCG